>CAMPKG010000086.1 GCA_946887085.1 uncultured Sphingobacteriales bacterium | reverse complement strand
TGCTAACTGCGTTCGAGATCTGTGCCACTCCGGCTAATCTGTCAAACGCTGAAAATTCCTGTTCTACATTACGCTCGGCGGTGGCGGCTTCGTATGAAAACTCGTCGATACGCGAGACACCCCTGCTCATCGTACTCCTGCGCTCTCCAAAAAATTCAAAAAATACGGTGAAAAGAAAAATAAATAATACAACGGGCAGATACCGTATATTGAAAAAGATCGACAATTTTTTTCCACCCAGATATGCTCCCAAAAGGAAAACAAGAATTGCGATAACAAATTCAAATCGCAAAATTCCGTACAGAACACCTAAACCGGTTGCTAAAATAGTAAGAACATAGGCCTGGTTTTGGACGGCTACATCGCCGGTTCGATAGCCAATCCTGGCGAGGAAAAATATAGTAAGAAATGGCACTAAATAAAAAAAATCCGTGATCGAACCTAACGTGTTAAACCGATAGAAATACTTTGACAGCAATAGAACAATTGACGCTAAGTATAGATACGTATAAATTTTTTTCTTCCGAACAATGAGAACAATTTTTGTCGAGGGACGATCCTTGATGATGTCAAAACCAATAATAGTACCGGCTGTGCCAATTGCCCAGATCAAAGCCGAAAGCTGGCCATATTCCGGAATGTAATAACTGTACGCTACAAGAGAAAGCCCTTTACTATATTTCCAAAATAAACTAATATTTGACAATGTTGTTACCAGACTAAATAGCGCATATATGGTCATGGGATCGACGCCGCCGGTCTTAAAACTCTTCACTTTTCCCAATAAATACGTAACCAGTATCACCAATGTAATAACCGATGTGGTTATGGGATCTTCAAAAAAAACTGCAGCTAAAAGCAGTATAATATAAAAAAGCAGATTCTTCACAAGTAATCCTTAAACTTAAACCGGGCATACCTGGTTATGCTGGGCCACAATCTTATGTAACGAAAAAATGTAAAAAGAAGGTATAAAAAGTCCTTCCCGAACACACGCAAATCTGCAAGTCCACGCCCACAAATGCCAGCTTTTACAAAGTTAACGAAAACCGGAATATAGTCCACGATACCCAAAACCACCGACGGCGTTCTAAACCGGGTCGCATCGGTTTTTCTAAGAATTATCATGGAATTCATCAAACGGTCCCGTACGAGTCTCAATGACTGATTAACGCCATCCTGCTTTGAGTGTACACCGCAAACCATTTCGTTTGGCGGCAGCAAGATCACATCACCTTGAGTGCTTAGCCAAATGTTTTGCATTAAGTCCGCAGAAACATCTTTTCTCCACCACTCCTCGCTCAGCTGCATCGCACTTTTCTTATACAAGCAATATGAAGGCCTGCCAGGCTCATTGCCATACCTTGAAAACCGCTCAAGGTAGGTACCCTGTTTGAATGTTCTTATTTGATCTATTGCTTCCTTTTTTACAACAGTCCCATCTTCATGATGATATTCGGGTGTCATTGAAACCAGCGCTGTGTTTTCATCAGCAGCTTCGCAAAAATCTCTCATTGAAGCCTCTGTAAACAAATCGTCGGTTTGCAGAAATTTGATCCATTCGCCCTTTGCCTGCCTGATGAGAAAAAGATGGTTCGGCCATAACCCCAAATTGTCACATTGTGAAAATATCTTCAATCTTGTATCCGCATACCCTTCTAACAGTCTGTGTATGTCCAGGCCACTCGCGTCCTCTGAAATCAGGACTTCACCTGCTGGGGTGGACAACGCTGCAGCCACCGCTCTGATTATCATTTCGGGACGACCATAGGACGGGATAAGAATACTTATATCTTCGGCAGCGATCAAACTTTATATCTTTTGTAACTTGATGATTATCTGCCACCCAAAAAGATTAGGAAACGCCGGCCCTAAGGCTTTATCTACCTTCCTGTTAAGCGCGTTAAGACTGGTAATACGTCTTGTCGGTAAAAACGGAATTTTTGCATCAGCTATTTTCGCTATTTTCTTTAGTCCGCTACCTTTTACGTCAAGAACGGTCTCAATACTATCATAGGTAAAAAACTTCAGGTGGGTTTTATCCATCACGCCTGTGTCGGTGTAGTCGAAAGAGCCACGGATAAATTTAAATCTCTGGTCATAAAATAGAATGTTGGGAACGGCAATTATAATGTACCCCCCCACTTTTAGTCGGGTGGCTAGCATCCGCAAACATTCATCCGGGTATCTCAAATGTTCAAAAACATGTGATGCAATAATAATGTCGTACATCGCATTTGCAGGAAGGTCATCAATACCATTCTCAATATTATACAACCAGGCATTGTCAAATATGTTCTTCCCGATCGCAAGTTCCTCTTCACTCACCGTGATCCCGTCAAATCTTGCATTGGGATATTTGCTTTTCAAAACAAGCGAATTTGCGCCATTCCCGAACCCCAGATCCAACACATTAAAAACTTCGTCGTCTTGCCCAATACAATCAAGTAGGGCTGCATTACCCTTATTGGCATAGACTTTATTTCTGTATTCTATCATTTTATGGTTTTTCTGCAATTACCAGGTAAAGCGTACCGAAAAAGGATGATTTGTTTAGGGGACGGAGATAGCTCCTTTTATCAAATGCAGATTCAAAAAATATCGGCTTGGCTTTTATTCTGAACCCAGCATCGGTAACGTGGCGAAACGCTTCAGCACGAGACCATCTGTTGCGCTGAACAGTAAAATGATCGTACTTACGCCCAAAACGAAGAAGGGCATAATATCTCCACAAACTGCTGATATTCGGCAAGCTTATAAACAGCATCCCACCGGGTTTCAATGCCCGGTAAAAATTTGATAAAACAACATCCGCGTCCGGCACAAATTCAAGCACACTCGAACAAACGATCGCATCCAACTCGCCGGTGGGCAATGACTGACCTTCATCGTGCAATACGTCAAAACGCAATTTCAAGTGATCATACGATTGTTTTTGAGCTTCTAAAACCAGTTTTTTGGCCGGCTCAAGCCCTATAACATCATAGCCATTGCGAGCTAGCAAATAAGAAATGCGTCCCTGGCCACATCCATAGTCCAGTATCTTGCCACCGGGCTTTATGCGCTGCGAAACCTGACGCTCAAACAGATACCCTCTTTGATATGTATTTGAGTTCACCTGACCATCGACAATCAAAGTCCTATTTTCTGCATCCGCATTAAATATCTCAAGGGTTTTCTTCCGATGCTCCTCGGTCAATGAATTCATAAGTTTGGCTAATTGAAAAGTTAAATTTATTCGGTTGTATTTACTTAGTTCGTGGCTGTCCGGAGAAAAAAGTTTCTTCCCTAAGTTCTTATTTGATATCATGCCCTTTACATGCGCTACGATCTCGTTAGGCTGATCAAAACATAACCCGGTTCTTGTTTCACCTAACAGCTCCTCTAATTGAGAGTCCTTTCCTCCAATGCAGATGATCGGCCTGGCTGCTCCAAAATATTCAAAAACCTTGCCCGGATAGTACCCTTTCTTTATATAAATATCACTAGTCTGTTCAGTATCCGCGGCAAATAAAACCAACGCGTCTGAACGCATCATCAGGTCAAGCGCAGTATTCCTATCAATACTATCCCCAAGATCACAAATCTCCGTGGCTCCAAATTGTTCGGCCCATTTCTGAAATTCCTTCTTCATGCTGCCACGGTGAAGAAAGCGAATATTCTTGCTTCCAAATTCCTCCTTTAGAATCCCGAGCGCCTCAAAGAAAGGACCGATGTTTGATGGCAGTGAGATGTTTCCTAAAAATGAAAGGATAAATATCTCGCTTTGTGTGTCGTTTCGATATGTAAATTCCTCGGGATTATATCCATTTGGAATTACCGCATTAGGCACACCCCAATCCTGTTCAGCCAAATCACCCCAATACGGCGTTACATTTATCTGGGCTTTTGCCGTGCCGATGATATTTTTTAAAGCCCTTTGGGCTATAGTTCTCGTGATACCATTAAAAGCTTGCAATACAGGATCCCTGGTATCCGCCATCCAGGGTATCCCATGTCTTCTTGACAACGTATGCGCAACAAAAAACGAAGCATCGGGGCCATGTTCAGCTAAAACCATATCAAGCTTTACCCGTTCCATAACACACTCCGCCGCTGCTGATGCGACTTCCTGCCATGCTTGCGAATGGTCGCCCCTGAAAAGCTTAAGCAACGATACAGGCTTGCGGATCGTATTCTTTAACCTGCTGCTAGTTTCGAACGTTCCAGTCTTTCCGTTGATGTCGGCAAGTCTTATCCAAAGGCTATCTATCCAATCAGCGCTGCGTAGTGAGGGCAACCTTACAACAATAGGTTCGCCGGCAACAGCGTTGTCGAATGCCTTCGAAACTCTGCGTCTCACCTCGCTGGCATCTACCCGGGGCCATACACGTCTTTCTTTACTATCGCAACAGAGCACAATTGCTCTCCATTCAAATTGCGACAAATACCTTGCAAAACCAGCCGGACGCTGCGCCCCAATTATAGATCCTTGTCGATTATAGGGCGCGTACTCGTACGCAAGTAAAAGAACGTTTTTCACTATATGCTACTAATGGCCGGCACAATGTTAGCAAAATGCCCAACGACATGATTTGCGACAATCTCAGGATCAAGCTCATAAAACATTGGCAGTCTCAAAAGGCAATCCGAGTAAATGTCAGAATACGGCAGAGCTCTACCATCATGCTTGTCATTGTAATAGTGACTTTTATGCAGACTGAGATAATGAAACACAGAATTAACATCCTGCTTCTTTAAATATCCCATCAACTCAGTTCTCTCTTCTATGCTTTTGCATACCAGGTAAAACATGTGCGCATTGTTAGTGGCATAAGATGGAATTGAGGGAACACGTATCGTTCCTTCCGAATCCAGTGTTTTAAACACGTCGAAATATACATCCCAGATAGCCTTACGCTTATTCTGGATATCATCCAGGTTTTCAAGTTGGGCATACAGAAAAGCAGCGATGATATCTGATGGAAGAAATGAGCTGCCAATATCTACCCAGCCGTACTTGTCAATTTCACCACGAAAAAACTTGCTCCTGTTAGTCCCTTTTTCTCTTATTATTTCAGCTCGTTCGATAAACCTATTGTCGTTAATAACGAGCATCCCGCCCTCACCGGACATAATATTCTTTGTCTCGTGAAAGGAAAATGCAGCCATATGTCCGATTGAACCCAGCGCCCTTTTTATATTATCACTGCCGGTATAATAACTGTCGATAGCTTGCGCGGCATCTTCAATTACATATAGGCCATACTTTCCCGCCAATGCCGTTATCTTATCCATATCGCAAGCTATACCCGCGTAATGCACTGGAACGATAGCCTTAGTTTTGGGAGTTATCAGAGACTCAAGTATGTCGATATCAATATTCGGATTGTCAGGACTGCTATCCGCAAAAACTATTTTTGCACCTCTTAGCGCGAAGGCATTAGCAGTAGACACAAAAGTATAGGACGGCACTATAACTTCATCCCCCGGTTGCGTATTAATGAGTATTGCAGCCATCTCAAGCGCATCCGTACAGGAAGTTGTCAGCAGGCATTTTTTAAATCCAAAGCGATCTTCAAAAAACTGGTGGCATTTCTTTGTAAAAATACCGTCGCCGGATATTTTACCAGACAGAACAGCTTCGTGAATGTATTCAGTCTCTTTACCAGTTAAATATGGCTTGTTAAATACGATACCCATACTAATTAATTTTAGGGAACTACCGGATGTACCAGGAATAAATTCTTGTACGGCTGAAGTTATCGGAGTTCATAAACCCAATGACTCCCAGCCGACTTCAATAATGCATCAGGAAACATCGTCAGCAGTTTTTCGATTTTATCTCTATCAGACGGCGTTGCGATTATATACTTTACACCCTCCCCTTTGAGTGTTTTAATCAATTCTCTTCCGGGTGAGTCTACTATGCCCCTATAAACATCCCATCGGTAGGAATTTTTTAAAGTAGAATTATAACAGCCAACGCCCGCGCCTTGTGCACACCAATATTTGCCAAAGTCAGAGCTGCTCAGCATGATCCCGTGAATTGAAAAAGGATGAACGAGGATAAGACCATCACCAAATTTGCCCGACCTTAGATCGCGATAGTTCTCTTCGTACCAGGTGTCGTCAACAATCCTCCCATTCCCGTAGGTATTTGCTGAAAGCGCCGCAATTGCCGCTACAGACCAAAAAACCAATATCACCGAACACAACATTTTTGTTACTATCTTCTGTTTCCTCGAAAAGAAAGAAACAATACCCATGGCCGAAACAACCGTCAGCAGGTAGAATGCTATCCTGACAAATTGCTCAACGTCATAAGTACTGTCACGTACTACGGCACCTGAGGCATCTACCAGCACAATACGCAGCATCAAAGTAATTGCGATGGTGACACCTAGAGTCACAAAACCACCAATAACCAATTCAGAAAAGACAGGATTTTTCGACCTTATCATTTCCACAAGCCCGATCCATCTTATGCCTAACCAAAGCGCGAAAACAGCGGCAATCAACAATAATATTAAAACATGATTGTAACCTTGATTTTGCATGTTGAACAGGTCGCCAAACCGTTCAACAAGGTAGCCGTATTTGAATTTTGTCCTGGATACACCTTGCGTGGACATGAATGTCTTAAATATCGTAATGCCAATAACGATAATACTCAGGCCATACCAAAAATAGTTTGCTATTCTTTCTTTGTTGACCAAAACCCGCTTCAATACGATTACGGCTATTAAGACAAAAGTGCAGAAGAACACCGCCAGTTTCGCCATTACCAAAAGCGAGGCCAAAACTACAAACCCTATTTTTCTATTAATGTCACCCGTCGTCTTCCAGTCAATGTAGATAAAGGAGAGTATCGCTAATAACAGCAGCGGAATGGCAAACGTGTAGGTAGGATTTGCAACCGGCAACAGATATCCCATACCTGAAAATACCAGGTTTTTCACCTCGCCTTTTAAAAGGTACAATGGATGAAGTGGCGCGAGAACAACAGGCAGTAACATCGCGAAAAAAATTATTCCAACATGTTTTGCCTTTTGCGGTGCAACAAAAAACACGCATACCTCATAAAACAAAAGAAACGATGCGACTTTATAAAAAAACATGGATATTCCAAAAAGAGCTTGATGCGAACTGATGCCAAGCACATTGGCCCAATATGCCGGTATAAAAAAGCTTAGCGAATGGTAATTCAGCGGAGATCCAACCTCATAAACAGCGCTAAAAACACTTCCCCTCCTTATTGTTGCAACATTCGCCGTGTAGAAAAACTGATCCGGATTGGAAGTAGACAAAAATGCCTGGTCAGGCAACGTCATGTTAAGCAATTCTCCGCCCATAGAGATAAATAGTGACAGCGCTGCGGCAAAACAAAATGCAAAAAAACTAACCCAGTCCAACCGGAGGCGAACCTTCATGCTATGGCGGCACAGAATACCTATTACGCTGGCAGGTACCAGGGGAAAGAGCATCTGCAATGAACGGTTACCCGGGAAGATGAATACGGCCAAAGAACATACCAGGAGCCCTAATAAAACAGAGGCGACCTGTCTTGAAACTGCGAGTCTGAACATGTCAAGGCCCCAGAGCGTCAACAATCCTTCGCCAATAAATGCGGAAACTAAGACGTAGACCAATATCAGAATTGGAAACCATCCTCCCACACCCGACACAAAAAGAGGGATCGCGAGCAATGCCCCCAATAAAACGCTCAACAATGGATTAAGCTGGGCATTCCTACTAGTAAGCATATGGCATTAAATGTTCATAATGAAGTAAAGATTCCAGCCCCCTGTCAATATCCATCTCGGGCTTCCAACCGGTCAGTCTTTCAAGGTAGTCAATATTTGCTACCTGCGCCATCTTATCGATCTTGCGATATCGTGTGTCATCGCGCTCAACCGAGATATCGCGTCCAGTTATTTTTTTGATCTTTTCGATCATATCCTCTACCGAGTAGCCTGTACCTGTAGCCACATTTACTTTCTCCAACTTAGCCGACTCATGGTTAGAAATCTTGATAAACGCTTTTGCACAATCAGTAGTATGAATATAATCCCGTACCGGTTTTATATTACCTAGCCTAAGAACGTCTCCCTTTCGCAGTTGCGTAAAAATCTCTGGAATAATATGCGCATTTGTTTCGCGTGGCCCATAGTTGTTAAATAAACGGCAACACACAGTCATCATATCTGTATTGTCAGCAAACCATTCACATAAATGCTCACCAAATAACTTACTGAGACCGTATATATCCACCGGCTTTACCGTCGAACGCTCACTCAAATAATTGTCGAGGTCTGCATAAACGGCCCCGCTCGAAGCAAAGACAAATCGTTCAACACCTGCTTTGGCAGATGCCCTAAGCATTGATTGAGTTCCTTCTACATTTATTCTCAGCGTCCGCTCGGGGTCCGCATTACATTCTGGTATAAAATGGATAGCAGCCAGGTGAAACACCTTCCGGGGTTTTAGTTCAGCCAGTAGCCTGGTAACGCGTTCATTGTCGCAGATATCTACCCGTTCAATGTGCGCACCGCCAATATCATCGATGTCCGGCGCGCACCTATTCTCATTATCGATGATAGCTACTTCCTCACCGCCGCGAAGCAACTGACGCACCAGCTCGTTGCCTATAAAGCCCAATCCTCCTGTTACAACATTCATCTTAAACCGTTAATTATTATTAGTGATCGCTTCTGCATATATATTCTTCAATACAGCATTACACTGCTCTAGTGAGAACTTTTCCTCCATAAACTTCCTGGCATTTCTGCCCATTGTCAGTCTTGTATTCTCATCCATCATCTTCAGCATCGCTGCAGCCAATCCCTCATTGTCAAATTCATCAGCCAGTATACCTGTCCGGCCATTTACCACAGATTCCGGGATGCCGGCATGGAAAGTGGTAACAGCGGGCAAGCCAGTCGCAGCTGCCTCCAACGTAGCTATCGGCAGGCCTTCTTTAGTTCCGGCAGTGTCAGTCCTGCAATTCAGGACAAAGACATCAGCATCCTTGCGCAATTGCATCATTTGCTCGTTGCTCGTTTTACCAAACATCTTCACCCGTGATTCTACATTGCACTCGTTAATAGTGTTTACGATCATTTGTTTTTCCTCTCCATCACCTGCTATCCACAACTCAGCTCCTCCCGTTTCGCCAAATGCTCGCGCGAAAGCTCGCACCAGATCAGGAACACCCTTCTTGGCAGTCAGACGGCCTGCATGAAGAAATTTAACAGGGCCGGTGTGGTCTGACCTGTCATGATAGCTGAATTCGTCTGTTGGCACTCCCAGGTACGAAACTCTAACTTTATCTGCAGGACATCCACTTGCAACCATCCGGTGCTTCATTTCCTCCGAAATGACTACTGCGTATTTTATCTGCTGTAGCAGTTCCGGGAACTTCTTCCTGTACGCGGGCCACCTGTTGAAGGCTGAGCTTATATCGAAGCCATGAAAAGTTACAATCATTGGAATATTCAGCTCCTTACATATCTCCAAAAAAAAGACTGCATACGTACCGAAATGTACATGCAGTAACTGAATATTGTCTCTTTTAAATGTCGCCTTGATTTGGCTAATACGCCGGGAGGCTAATTTTATTTCCACCAGTCCGAAAAAAGACCAAAGTTTCCCTTTAATTGCTTTCTGCCATGGAGGCTGTTGGCCGATATGCAAAATATTTTCGTGCGGAAAAATATCTGCGTTCTCAACATCACTGCACACCACGGTAGTGGTATCAATAACAGGCGAGCTCATTTGCCTGTATATCCACGACATGGTGTACGGCAGAAAGCTGCCTGATGCAACAGCAGATCTTATCCTCGGAGATTCGGAAAGCGTACTACTCATTGATCGTTTCTAAAGCTTTAGTCCTTGTATTATATACCTTGACACCATTCATTTTTTTGATCCTGTCTGAACCTTTCAAATAAGTCCAGTGGCCTGTTTCGTTCCTACTCTCACTGAAATTAGAACGCACATAACCCTCACTTGCCGTCAGGGGCTTCAGCAGATTGCCCAGCTTGTTCTTCCGTACGAAATAGGCATTATTACCCATGGTATTGCAGCCGACAAAGGCATATCCTTTCTCCTCAGCCAGATCGCACAACGACAATAGAGAAGAACCATAGCAGAGGTTTGAATAATGGTAGTCGGTCCTGTAAAAAGAGGGGTCGTATGGTATGGTGTAGGGCTTATCCGGACCCCAAACACTATTAAACTCCGACACGACTATCACAGGATTCACAACATTTATCGCTTTCCAAACCCAATAATCATTACCGTCTATATCTACACTGAGCAAGCCAATTTCTCCTTCAATACCATGTTCTTTAATAACATCGTTGATGTTTTCAGCCGTAACGAACACAGCTTTTGATTTAATGTCGAACCTGCGGGTAATTATATCAGACTTGATATAGCGGACATTTTGGTCAGATCCATCCATCACCAGGCCCCTCCAGTTATCATTCATTAACAGGAAACGGGTATTTGATTCTGTATAATTTTCAACACCAAACTCTACAAAAACCTTATTCGTGATATCCAAGTTTGACGTAAGATAATTTATGATGCCATCGTCCCCGTATTGTGAGAACACTTTGAATTCGACATCGGCTAAACCATCAGCAACCTTACCTTTATTGAGATTTGCGAACATTTTGCCATTAAGCAGTCGCAGC
>CAMPKG010000085.1 GCA_946887085.1 uncultured Sphingobacteriales bacterium | reverse complement strand
GAACAGATAAGGAGTTTCATAGAGCGGGTGACCACCTCGGTACCCACGGTGCTCAATGCTACGTTCAATATGCTTACCAATGCGGTGCTTGCATTTTTCCTGCTCTACTTCATGCTGGTGGACGGCCGTAAGATGGAATATGCCGTTCAGAAATACCTGCCGCTGAAGGATTCAAACATCGATGACATCTGGGAGGCAACGCGGACCATGGTGGTATCCAATGCGATCGGCATCCCTGTATTGGGTGCGGCGCAAGCTATCGTGTCTGTTTTCGGTTATTATGTTTTCGGAATAGAGGAATATGTACTCTGGGGTATTGTTACTGGCGTGTTTTCCCTGGTGCCTATCATCGGAACTTCCCTGGTATGGGCGCCGCTTTGCATCTACCTGTTCGCTATCGATAAAGTGGGACAGGGCACGGGCCTGCTCCTGTATTCTTTTATTATAACCGGTGGTGTAGATAATGTGCTTCGTTTTACCATTCTCAAACGCCTGGGCAATGTGCACCCGATAACCACGGCGCTGGGCGTGATGGCAGGCATACCTCTGTTCGGGTTCATGGGCTTTATCTTCGGCCCGCTGCTGATCTCTTATTTCCTGTTGCTGATAAAGATCTACCGTGTAGAATTTTCGCCACGAAATAGTGCCAAGGAGGTTGAGTGAGTTAAGTGGTTACCTTGTTTTTCACTTACGGCCTTCCCTTTAAGCCAATTTGGGATTTGGAATCTGGTCCCGATAACAATCGGGATTGTTATTTGTAATAATTGCTATCCTCAATATACTGCCAGACCTTCTCAGGCAGCACATAGCGTACATTCTTCTTTTCCTTTATCTGGCTGCGGATGTAGGTAGATGAAATGTCGAGCAGGGGTGCTTCCAGTACTGTTACTTTGGCGTCGTAGGTCTCGGCCACTTCAAATCCCGGCCTTTTATATACGATGAAAGAATATTGCTCCACCAGTTTTTCATAATTCTTCCAACGGTGGATGTTGGAAAAACTATCGGAGCCCATGATGACCGAAAATGTCTCGAGTGGAAATTTTTCGGTCAGGTAGGTGAGTGTATTGATGGTGAACGAAGGCTTGGGCAGGTGAAACTCCACATTGCTCGCCCTAAACTTCGGGTTATCATCGATGGCCAGCTGCACCAGGTGCAGGCGGTCGTACTCGTTGAGCAGGGTGTGGGAGTCTTTCAGCGGGTTGTGCGGCGATACTACGAACCATACTTTGTCTATCTCGCTGTTCTCTACTACGTGGTTGGCTACTATCAGGTGACCGATGTGTATGGGATTAAAACTGCCGAAATACAACCCTATGTGCATGGCGCAAAATAACCACGATTTTTTTGATTTTGAAGATGGCCATGTTTTATATTTAAGTGACGTTGCATTGAATAATGAAGTTTCTCTAATATGGAAAAAGACGGCCATTCGGCCGCCTTTTCAGGGATGTAGGGAGAGGTCTGGATTATTGCGCTACAACCATTTTCTTGCTGTCGATCTTTACACCGTCAACTAACAGGCTGTATACATAAGTGCCTGTTGCCAGCTGGCCGTTAGTGATAGAAATTTTGCCTTTACCGTTCTCAGCGATAGGGAACCTTGTTACTTCGCGGCCATTGATATCGCATACGGAAAGAAACGCGCTGCGCTGCATACCGAGTACATTGTATTCAATATCTGTCTGGCCGTTAGTAGGGTTAGGCGTATTTTGATAAAGCAGGCTGCCCGAAGCGCCATCGATAGTTTTAACGCCGGTCATTTCGTCCATTCTCCTGGTGAGGTCTTTCAGCTGCTGCTCCAGCCTGTCGTTCCTTTGTTTTTCTATTGCATACAGGCTGGCCATGCTGCCTTCAACACCGCCGGCTCCCAGGGGTACACCACTGTCATAAACATAACCCTGGTCATCGATCACCAGTATGTTGCCACGGCCGCGTTCCAGCCTTTCAAACCTTATGTCAGAACCGTTGCTTCCGTCATCAGGGTTGTTATTAACGCAGTTTACATGTAAATAGGCAGTAGGGGCTGGAGTGTGTATACCAACTTCGCCTGATGCTTCCATTGTTGCCACTTCCAGTTCAGGATTAGCGAAGTGGTGGAATTCGAATATCAGCCTGTCAGCAAGAGCGTTGTAATTATCAATATCATTACCCCATGCTATCAGCGCGTCCGATTGGTTGTTATAGTCGTAATTATAGCAATCTCCATTGATAGAGCCGATACCACCTTCACCTCCCTCCGACTGGCGGTATTTCAGGCCGAAGAAAGCTTTGTCGGTATTCATTTCGGCGTACATGCCGTACAGGTTCCGGTTCATCGGCGTGTTGTTGTTAGCCATGTCCGAGGGGCCAAGCGCTATGTACTGGTGATACAGCTGTGCCCAGTTAGATGGCTGATCATTGTGTATGATGCCGAACCTGTAGTACTTGCTCGAGTTTGTTGCATCTAATACCAGGTCTACTTTATCACACTCCGGAGGATTGCCCAGGATGTTGGCGGGCTGATCGGTGAGTTCCGGGATCTGAGCGAAAGCTGCGGTGCTGCAAAGAAGTGCGAGACTGAGTGATAGTAATGTTTTCATTTCGTTTTGTTTTTAAGATGGGTGATAAAAAAATAGTTTTGAATCGATTCGAAAGTGAATCTATGACCGCAAATTTTCAGCTCCGAGAAAAAAACAACGAACGGTAGTGAAAACCTGACTAACGGTTTTTTTGAGCGGGAATAACCGGGAAACGAGTTGCTTATGCGTAGACGTCGCTGTCTATGTACATGATAACAGTAGCGCGTGTGCCCGCTATGTTATCGTTCGCATCCTTCAACTCATAAATATTGAAGGAAACCGGCCTGTTAAATATCTCCTGTAGTTGGGCCATGCGATGACGGATGTTTCCCAGCCCG
Organism: uncultured Sphingobacteriales bacterium; assembly: GCA_946887085.1. The sequence continues at coordinate 7,915 of CAMPKG010000085.1, read as the reverse complement.
TATGAGCGGTGCGATGCATCCTTATTTTTCTGCGATCGTTCAATACCCATGCCATTATCTTCCACTTCGATGTGCAGTGCCTGCTTGCTTTCGTAGATGCGTATGTAAATGGTGTTGTGGTTTGCCTCGTTGAATACAAACCCGTGTTTGATCGCGTTTTCGATCAAAGGCTGTATCAATAGCGGTGGCACATCGATAAGCTCGGGATCAATATTTTCATCTATGTCAATAGTATACTGCAGCCTTTCTTTGAATCTTAGTTTTTCCAGCTTCAGATAAGCTGTTGCCAGTTCTATTTCTTTGCGCAGTGGGATCAGTTCCTTTGAGATATTGTGCATATTCTGTCTCACCAGCTGCGACAAAACACTCAGGTAAAGATTAGCATCACGCTTGTCGTCGTTGTTCACCAGGCTTTGGATATTATTCAGGCTGTTGAAAATAAAATGCGGGTTCATCAGGGCGTTCATTGCCTTGTATTCCGACTTCAGGAACTGAATTTTTTCCCGGTGTTTTTTCTCTTTCTTTTTCAACGCGCGACGAACAAAGTAGCGAACAGCCATCGCCAGGGAAAAGGATGCTACCAGTATTATTCCCAGGTAAAACCACCATGTTTTCCAGAATGGTGTAGCAATATGCAACATGAGCACCGCCGGCTTGCTGTAATTGCTCGACAGGCTGCGGGCCCGTATCATGACTTTATACTCGCCTGGCGCGGGGTCGGCGAGCAGGATCTCCTGGCCCCGGATGGGCTGCCAATGCTCGCGCTCGTCTTTTGAAATGCTATACTCTATGACGAGGTTGCGATTGGCAAAGGACAATGCCGAATAAGATATACTTACGTTTTGCGAGGCGCTGTATGGCAGCCGTATCACGGGTGATGCAAGCAGCGTTCGCCTGTTCGTTCTCACCGACGTGAACAGTGCCATCGGGGGATTAGGCTTCGCCAAAAGCTTTTGCCTGCTGGTAGCTGTAATGTTGCCATCTTTGAAAAAATACAAGTTGGCGGAATCGGCGCATATATACTCTGCCTGCAACGGCAGGAAACTGTTTTCTATTATGTCGAGCGTATAGAAAGGTTTACCCCCGGAAGTGTTCAGCGTGAGCAGCCTGTATTGATTGTCTGTGCTCAATAACAACTGGTTGTTACCGAGCTTATACATTCGTCCCCAAATACAGTTTTGATTCTTAATTGTATCCGGTGTTACGTTCTTGTGAATGTTGCTGCAGACAACCAGCTTGTTATCGTGGGTGATGCCGACAAGAAAGTTTGCCAGTATATCGAACGCCTCGAAGGTAGCATGGTTGAACTGAGGTTGAGGCGCCGGTTGCATACCCGATAGCCTGAACATGCCTTTGATGGTGGAATACCACAAGTGTTTATTGCTGTCCATGGATATACAGAATATCCTATCGCGGTTGCTTGCATACAGGCGTGTAATTGAAAGGCCCGTGTCACTGTAATGCAACCTGTCGATATTGAAAGCCGACTGCAGGTAAATATACTTGCCGTCGGACTGTACATTCTTTATGTTCTGGCCCAGCAAAGGGTGCTTCTTGTACGCAGCCGATGGACGCTTATCGAGAGCGCTGATGACGACATTGTCGCCTTCATAGAACGAATAATAGGTGAGGTCCTTATCAATAAAATAGCCCGGCTGCACATACCCGAAAACTTTTTTGTTCTCCGGTCTCCTGAAGTAAAAAATACGTTCGCTCCTGCCATTCGCAAACCTGAAAAGGTCGTTTTCCTGGTTGGTGAAGTACAGTATGCCATTTTTTGCAGCGGCGTAAACCACGGCACCTGGGTATACTTTCCTGTTATCGGTAATGTCCTCGAAATAACGGTTGAGGCAAAATACCCCATGGCGCAGCGTGCCTATCCAGTAATTGCCGTCCAGGTCCTGCGTAATGGCTGAGATCTCCAGGCCTTTGAACAGGTGGAGTTTGCCATTAATGACCAGCCCGTTATTCGTACCTACCAGCAGGTTTCTGCCATCTTTATAGGCTCTGAAAACACTGCGGACATTTTCTGTGAAGAAGGCTTTTTTGTAAAAGCTGTCGTATAAACACACCACCCGCTCATCCATGTCGTAAATACCCCTGGCGCCTGTAAGGTATTCCTGGTTTTGCGTGATCGTAAAATTATAAACGCTTCCAGGGCGCCTGTGTGGCGATACTTTCAGAATGCGGTAGTTTTTGTCTACCGTGATCACTTTGTCGACACAAATGAGCTGATAAATATCCCCTTCCGTTTTTCTTATGTGGTTGACTATCGCAGCGGGTGTCTGTGTCCATAGCTTTTTCAGGTCGAAGCGAAAACTTTTATCGCCGTGTATGTTGATGAACTGCGACATATCGTAGAACAACACCGAGATGCTGCTGTCGCTGTGACTGATGATACTATGTATGATAGAACTGCGGTTGCCCGTTCTTAGTAAAGCGGTATTCGTGGAGTTGTGAAATACACCATCTTTGTAGTAACAAAGTTCCCCGTTAAAAGTGCTCATCCAAAGCCGGTGGTAGGCATCTTCCTGGAAGTAAAAGATATCGTTATCGGGGAGGCCGTCAAATGTGGTAAATCTTTCAAAACTGATGCCGTTATAACGGGCCACGCCTTTATCGGTACCAAACCATAAAAAGCCCTTGCTGTCCCGGTATATATCGTAGATCGTAGACGGGACACCATCTTTGTCGGTATAATGCCGGTAGGCGACGGTTTGCGCGCGGAGGCATTCACAGAAAAAGAGCAGGAGAATTATATAAATAAGTGTCCCGCCTATCCTCATGTTGTCAGCCCCGTGTCGTTTTTCAGGAAACTGGTCAGTCCGGCAAGCCTGCGCCTTCCGATAGGTAACCTGGTTTCTCCGGGAAGTAACACGCAGGGGGTTTCGTCCTTTGTGATCGCCTTGACTTTCGTGCAATTCACCAGGTAAGACTTATGTATCCTGTAGAATCCGTCTGCGGTGAGCATTTCCTCGTATTCTGATATGGAATGGCTGGAGACCAGCGTTTTTTCAAGCTTTCCTTCGGTGTAGAAAATTTTTGAATAGCCTGCCATCGCTTCGATATACGCGATACGTTCGAAACCGATGATGTAAGTGATCCCTTTATCTTTCACGGCCAAATGCCTGGTTTGCTTTTTGCTATCGATACTGTTCAACAGTTCGTGGTAGCGTGTTTTATCTTCCGCGGCAGTTTTCTTTTGCAGTACTTTGTCCATAACACTGTTCACAGCCACCTGCAGATCGTCTATGGCTATTGGCTTTAGCAGGTAGTCTATCGCGTGCAGTTTGAAAGCTTTTATGGCATACTCATCGTATGCGGTGGCGAAGATCACCTCGAAAGGAAAGGAGCCCAGCCGCTGGAGTAATTCAAAACCGGTTTCTCCGGGCATTTCTATATCCATAAACACCACATCGGGGTTCAGGTTGCGAATGAGGCTTTCGGCACTGCGGGTGTCGTGTGCTGTACCCAACACATCAATGTTGCAGCTGATGTATTGAGAGAGTATTTTTTGCAGGTTGCGGCAGGCTTCCGGTTCATCGTCAACTATCAGCGCCGTGAGAAAATTTGTATGCGGCACGGGTAATTGCGTGTTGGTGTGAAGGTTGTTCATGGGGTTCTGAGATTGAGTGGTGATCTGTACGAAATTTATAAAACTTTATCCCGGTTACAAAATACACGTTCGCCCGAACGTGAAAATGTAGTAATGAATTTACAATACGCTTTGGAAAAGCAATACCGTGAAAACACGGTATTTATAAGCCGCTATAAAAATGAATTACTGATCCTTAATGCTTTATGTATCTATGTATTCATAAAAGAAGAAATCGCATTTTGAATTGGCTTGATCGGTTTAGATGTCCGTTGGAAGTAGATAGCTCGCTTAATAATTTCCTGATTTATATAAAATTGCGTAAATTTGTAGTGGTTAAATGCTCCGGCAACGCATGCTTAGCCACCGCTCTTTGACATACTGTAAACCTGAAATTAACTACCTTGAAAACTGCCTGTCCCGCCCCATGCGGGGTTAGAAATCAAAAAACACCCGGTTTTACTCAACAAAAACTAACAATTGAAATCGCGGGAAAGCCTGTCAGTATTGACTTATGTTTTTTGTCGTTATGCGAAACTGAATTTGGAAATTGTTAGAAAGCGGGGAATGGCCTGTTTAAGCGGTTTGGGTATCCACCCAAATCTTATCCGCGTCTTTCTTGCGGATGCTGAGGTAATAGCCGGCTATCTGTATAGCCATAGGATCGCCCAGGGGAGCTATCATTTCGATCCTTAGCGGTTCGCCGGGGATGCCGCCCAGTTCCATCAGTGTCAGCTGGATATAGCTTTCCTCATGGCTTTTGTTGACAGCCTTTTTGCCGGCAGGCAATTGGGAAAGGCGCAGCAGTTTTTCCTCCGGTATCCTCATCGGTGGCAAAATTAGCGCAACCGCTCCCGATAGACAAAAATGTTTGCGAACTTCGCCGCAAACTTTTGTTAATGCCGGCACGGTTCCACGACCAGGAAGTAAGCTCGAAACTGAAAGACAGGCGGAAACTATCGGCTTTCCTGGATGCTTTAGTGAATAACGAGATCAAAAAGCTGAAAAAACTGCAATTGACCTATATTTTCTGCAGCGACGAGCACCTGTTGCAGATAAATAAGGAATTTTTGAAGCATAACACGTATACGGATATAGTGACTTTTGACCTGGGTGAATTCGATGATGAAGTGATAGGGGAGATATACATAAGCGTAGACCGGGTAGCGGAGAATGCAGAAAAGTTTGATACCACTTATAATAATGAGCTGCACCGGGTGATATTTCATGGAGCGCTGCACCTTTGCGGTTATAAGGACAAGACAGAGGAAGACAAAAAGAAAATGCGCAGGAAAGAAGACCAATGTTTGAAACAATATTTTAAAGACCAGGCATGACGATAGATACGCTGTACGAAGACGAGGACATTATCATAGTGAATAAACCCGCGGGCGTGTTGGTGATACCCGACCGCTTTAACAACGAGCTGCCCTCGCTGAACAAGATGCTGGAGAACAAACTAGGCCAACAGGTTTGGGTTGTACATCGTATCGACCGCGATACCAGCGGTGTTATCTGCTTCGCGAAGAACGAGAACGCGCACAAGTATTTGTCGAAGCTCTTCCAGGAGCACAACATAGGTAAGTACTACGTCGGCCTTGTACATGGCAGGCTTTTACCGGCAGAAGGCACCATCGAAAAACCGATAGTGGAGCACCCCGCCAAGAATGGTAAGATGACAGTTGCGAAGAAGGGGAAACCTTCCATCACGGACTATAAAGTAACATCAGAATGGCCACTGTATTCGTTGGTTGAATTCCGCATACATACGGGACGTACACACCAGATACGTGTGCACATGCAGTCGATAGGCCACTCAATAGTTGCTGATCCTTTGTATGGAGATGGTAAGCCATTCTTCCTCTCAAATATCAAGAAGAAATATCGCTTGTCTGATAATGAAGAAGCGGAAAGGCCGTTGTTAAGCAGGCTGGCGTTGCACGCATCAAGACTGGAGTTTAAAAAAGAAGACGGCAAGGAAGTGATAGTCGAAGCACCACTGCCTAAAGACATCAGCGCCTGCGTGAAGCAGCTGAATAAGTGGGCGAAGGTTTAAACTGAATATTGGTTATCTTAAGCTTATGAGAAAGCTGTTGTTTCTATATCTTATCCTGTCCGGTTGTTTGTCGTTTGCGCAACCAACAGATAATAACGTATTCGTTAAGCTTTATGTCGTCAACGATAAGAAAGAGATAATGTTAGTGAAATGGCACGGCGACTGGGAGATACCCGGGATGAGCTATAACACACCACGAACAATATCCACCTTTCTCGACACAATGGCTGCCGGTTGTGGTATTACCGTCAAGGATAAGAAGTTCGCAGCACAGTTGACGTTTCAATATTCAACGCGCAAGCACCTGACCTTAATGACTTACTATAAAGTTCATCATGCGGACGGTGAATTGAAAGTGCCGGAGGACTGTACGGATATCAAATGGTTCAGCGTGAAAGAAGCGTTGAAAGTTATCCCATATCCGGAGATGTGCGCTATCATAGAAAAGATCAATGAAAAGAATGGCGTGGTATGGGGCGGAGCAGTCAAGAAAACAAAGAATCCGGAGACGGGCAAAACTGATGTTGAGTTTATCGAACCCATTTATAAATTGAACTGATGAAAAAGTTGGTGTTTTTTATCCTGGTTATCCTAGCCGTCAAATGCGATGCGCAGCTGTTGTTGTCGAAGCAGGCTATAATGCAGGACAGCAAGTTCACAGACTCGCTTAATTTTTACGATATCACCTACCTGAGTGATGGACTGAAAGTGAAAGGTTTCATCATCGAACCGAAGCATGGGAAACAGCTTCCAGTGGTGATCTTTAACAGGGGCGGTAATAGTGACTATGCGATGATCGATCACCGGTTGATCGAAGAATGGATGGCGCCGGTTGCAAAAGCCGGGTATATAGTTGTAGCAAGCCAGTATCGGGGAAGTCCGGGCAGCGAAGGGAAAGACGAAATGGGCGGCAATGATGTCAACGATGTGTTGAACCTCTTACCCATCATCAGTACGCTGCCTAATGCAGATTTCAACCGCATAGGGATGTATGGCTGGTCACGGGGTGGCATTATGACCTATCGCGCAATTGCGAAGACCAATAAGATCAAAACTGCCATAGTTGGTGCCGCACCTACTGACCTTGAGCGGGAGAACAAACGCCGGCCGGGCATGGATTCGCTATGTTGTATTATGATACCGGGGTATAAGACAAACCGCAAAGCAGCGATCGAAGAACGTTCAGTGATATACTGGCCGGAGAAACTGAATCGGAATACTTCGCTATTGATCTTGCATGGTACTGCGGATTGGAGGGTAGATTATATGGAAGCACAACGTTTAGCCGACAAACTTGAACAACTGAAGCATCCGCATACTCTTAGATTATTCACGGGTGATGATCATGGCATCAGCAAAAACAGGAAGGAACGGGACAGTATGGTGCTTGAATGGTTGAAGGAGCATTTGTAGCGGCTCTTAGTTACAAGGATAAGGAGGTGCTTTAAATCCGACCCATTTGTTCGTGTCATTTATTTGCAGGTGGTCGGATAGGGTCGTGAAACCTTTGCCGGTCACTTGCCTTACTCCATACAGGTCGGTCAACAAATAATTTTTGATCCGGAAAGATTTGCAATAGAATGTGTCCTGTTTGTACACGATTGCTACTTCGCCTGTCCAGGTCATGTTGGAGTCGTTCATAACTGTTAACGTGCCCGGATGTAGTACAGGAAGCACCCGGAAACGGTCCTGTCCGAATACGGCGGTAGATGAGATAACAAGCAAAAAGGTGAAAAACGGTTTCATTTCGCCTTTTTAGTGGGTTTAGGTTTCAATGAGGATATGTAGTTGTGGCTTTCTTTGAAATAGGGTTTGAGTTCTTTGGTGTTCCTGAGCAATTTGTCCGGCACCATCACATACTCTTTCAGAACAACCCCGTGCTGCTCCGCCAGCGCGGTCTTGTACTTTTTGATAAATGCCTCCCGGCTGTCATCGGGCAATCTCAGGGCCAGATCACCTTCTTTGGTCAGGAAGGCAAACATATGCCCGTTGAGCGAAATATACGGCATTGTCGCACCCTTTCGTTCGATGCCCGGCAGGCCATCGATAGCCTTGTCAAACAGCTCGATGCTTTCAACAGGTATATCAATAGTGGGTTTCTTTGCCATAGTGTCTAAGTTACCTATTATTTTTATTCAATAATTCCTTAGATGCGGGCAAGTTTATTTTCGGTAAATTGCGCCCTTCTTAATAACCAAAATTAAAGCCCCTTTAGGGGCTTGGGGTTTATGAAATCAACGATAAACATCCAGGTTGAACTGGAC
>CAMPKG010000084.1 GCA_946887085.1 uncultured Sphingobacteriales bacterium | reverse complement strand
ACCGTAAACCCAGTATATATTGAACCTTGGCCCTTTTTTGGGGCCGCGGCCGTCACTATTGCCCGAGGGTCGTTTTTTTTGTTCTTCCATTGTTTCTTGTGTGATCGTGATTCTTATAACAGAATGTTAGTCATTGTGTTCGGTGCGTTCTGCGTCCATCCAAAGGCTTTCGAGGTCGTAGAACTTCCGTTGCTGGTGCTGAAAAATGTGTACCACCACATTTACATAGTCGATGAGCGTCCAGTGGTCGCCTGTTTCCATATGGTAAGGACGTTCATCGCATTCTTTCTTCACGGTTTCTTCCACGAAATCGGCAATAGCTTTGATCTGCACATGAGATTTCGCTTCGCACAAAATGAAAAAGTCCGCTACCGCTTCATCGATCTTCTTAAGGTCGAGCGATACTATTTCTTCTCCCTTCTTTTCTTTGATAGCTTTAAGGATCGTCTTGAATAGCTTGCTGTTGCGCGTCAGGCGGGCTGCCGGCTTTTTCCTTCCTTGTAATGCAGTTATTATTTTATCCAAATTAGTTATGCTCTATTTTTGTGGTTACTCTTTAAACATACAAAATTACACAATCTTTGCCAGTTAATTTGCAGGTGCTGCTGGATGCGCCCATAATTGAACTTGATACGATAGACAGCACCAATAACTATGCCATGCGCCTGCTGGATGCCGATACGGCACAGCCCGGCCTGACAATAACTGCCGCCACGCAGACACAGGGCAAGGGACAGAGGGGAAATAGCTGGCAAGACGAGCCCGGCGCCAGCTTGCTGATGAGTATTATTACGCACCCCCCATATGGGTTAGACAACCAGTTTCTCTTCAGCGCGGCTGCTGCAGTGGCGGTTGCTAATGTTTTGCAAAAACTAAGCGAGACGGCCGATGTCCGCATCAAATGGCCCAACGACATCATAATCAATGACAAAAAGGCAGGGGGCATATTGATCGAGAACGTACTGCGTGGCAGCAAATGGAGTTATGGCGTCATAGGGCTGGGGTTGAATGTTACACAAACTCATTTTCCTGCAGCGCTTCCTCATGCAACTTCGCTGTTGGCAGAAGGCGTGCATGCCGAGGTGCACTCCTTGCGGGAGGCACTGCGCAAAGCGATATTGGCGGACACTGCAGGGCGGCGATCAGCTGAAGAGGTCATGGAACGGTACAATGAACACCTGTTCCGGAAAAGCGACAGCCAGGTATTCCGTAAAAACGGAGAAGAATGGTACGGTAAGACAGACCACGTATCTGCCGACGGTAAGCTGCATGTGGTATTGCCCGATGGAGAGATCGTGGCTTACGTGCATGGGAAAGTAGAATGGGTGTGGTGATGTGTATACTTGATGTATAGTTGTTTTTTTGCAACCAACGATTCGTTTTTACATTGCGTCTAATGTTTTGAACCGTCATCTAAACCTATAAAACTATGTTCAAAAAAGCACTATTGTGCGCAGCCTGCGCTATTTCAGTTTCCCAACTTTCAGCACAGCCAACCGTTCCCCAACTCAGGAATGTAGGGGTCGGCGTTGCCGAATGGATCTCGCAACCTCTTAATATAACCGAGGATGGGTACCTTATCGCTTCCAACTGGTTTGAATACTGCACCAGCATTACCTGCTGGAATGACGGCGCAACATTATCCGTTCGCGATTCAAATATGAAAACTGTTCTGGTGCTGATATTCAAACGCGAAGTATTGCAGAATGATCAAAGCAAGATAGAAGTGGAGAGTGCTGTAATAGATGGCAATAACGATCTGGTGATTGCGGGCAGGTTTTTAAGCGATATCAACTTTGCGCCTAACGACCAAACCGCCGTAAACCTGTATGGTGGTTACAGCTACAGTTCGCGTTCGCTGTTCCTGGCTAAGTACCGCCTTAGTGATGGCCATCTGTATTGGGTAAAAACCATGGCTGGCGAGGATCATATATTTCCGGGTGACCCGAGTATAAATACTGATGATCAGAATAACATCATCATGTATGTAAACGAAGGCGATGACATCGACATTGATCCGGGCCCTGCTGTGAAGAGAGTGAAAAAGGGTGTGATAGCAAAATTTAATGACAATGGTGATCTAGTTGCACATATGCCTGCCGAGAGGACCTTTGGCAGCACTTATAAAAGCTTCGACCGGATCGATAAGAAATTTTATATGTTGGGCATACAAGATAGCACAGGAACTGGGAAACATAATTTTGTGCTCCAGCAGTACGACACAGATAACATGAAATTAGTGAAGAGCAGAAAAATCGGGCTTTTCGAAAGGTCGCCCAACTATCCGGGATACATGAGGGTAAATTACAGTGTAGATAAAGGGGGCAATGTATGGTTCCTTGCCTCGTATACTGAAAGTTGCAGCATAGGCAGCTATAATAAGACGCTGAACGGCACAGAGAAAGAACAGATACTTGTGAAACTGGATAACAACCTTAACGTAACCAATGTATGGCCTGTACACAAAACACTCAATAATGCAACCTACGCGGCCGGTTTAGGGTTTGACAGTCTTGGCAACATTTTGATAGTGGGAACCGTGAGAGACAGTATCGATGTTGACCTCTCAGGAGGAACACAATGGGTAAAGACGAAATTTCCACCGCCATACACCTCCGGTCATTACGGCACGCAATACTTCAATTGCTATGATAAAAACATGAACCTTCTCTGGACAAAGTCTTTGGGAGACGCTGACAGAATGTGGACGCGGCATGTGGAATTCGGTCATAAACAGAATATATACGTATGGGGCACGGCAGCCGGCACTATCAATTTTGACCTTTTGGGCAGCAACATTGTTACAATGCCACCAAACAGTAAACTGCCTCCAAGTGATATGACCGAGACTTATGTGCGATACAAATGGAATACGGCAAATTATACCACTGAAATACAGGAGATTCTGAGCAAAAAGCTGAACCTGTCTCTGTATCCGAATCCTGCAACATCGGTGCTGAATGTGCGCATGGATGAGATGTCGGGTACGGAAGGCCGGTTAACGGTGATTGATATCAGTGGACGCCTACTATGGACCGGCAGCTATAATGGAGAAAAGGCGGTACAGGTGCCGACAGCATCATTCGCTCCGGGTAACTATTTGTTGAATGTAGATATCGATGGAAGAGAAAGGGAAACGCGAAAATTCATTAAACAATAAACAGAAGGGGCATTAAAGGCCCCTTTTTCTTTTTGATGCCTCCTGCAATACAGCTTCGTAGTCATCTACTATTTTCTGCCAGTTGTATTGCGTTCGTATCTTCCCGATATTGTTCTTCAGCTTTTGTTCGTACACAGGCTTCGATGTGAAGTTGCGTACCATGTCTGCCAGCTCATTCTCCGTAGAAAAATAAAAAGCGTCCTCACCGAGCACTGCTCGGTTGAAGGTGTTGTCGTGAGCCGCTATCAATGCATTACAGCCCATTGCTTCCAGCAAAGAGGGATTGGTGCCGCCGACGGAATGCCCATGGAAATACAGGCGCGAGTAATAGCGCAGGTTGTTGATGATCTCCGCCTCGTAACTGGCGTCGAGAAAGAGCACATTAGGTGGGTTGCCGTAGTTCTGCAAAAGGTAAGTACCGAAATTGTTGGATGTATTGCCGATAACAAGCAGTGGTTTATCGGTACCACTCGTTACATGCCCGCGGATGATCATTTCGATATTGTTCTCCGGCTCCATGCGCGATATCAGCATATCGTAGCCAAAGGGCTGTACGCCGTACCGGCCGATCGCATCGGGTTGCTGCGCGGTAAATATTTCCGCTCCGTAGGGGATGAAGAATGAATCCTTGTCGTAGGTATCGCGCAGATGTTGTTGTATGCCTGTTGAGTCGGCTATCAGCACATCACCGGTTTTTGCAGCCCATTTTTCTGCCAGCCGCAAAAACTTCCGCGTTTGCCGGCTGTATTTGCTGCGTTTCCATTCGAGGCCGTCCATGTTTACCACGTTGCTGCAGTAGCCTGGCCACAGCCTGAACCAGATACTGTTGCTGGTATAGCCCAGTTGCAACAGCACATCATAGTCGCGCTTGCGGGCGTCGTAGATGCAGTTGAGGTCGTAGATGAATTGACCGGGGGTGCCTATTTTATGTTCCGGGTCGTAGCAATGAATGATCGTCACGCCATTCCATTCCTTTCCCTGGTATTCGTGGTTGTGCGAATTATAGACCCATACGCGGTGCCCCTTGGCTACCAGCCCGGCAGCAAGATACTCGGCGCACTGCTCAAAGCCGCCGTACCGGTTAGGTATACCTCTTGTTCCTAATATGCCGATCTTAAGACTGATGTTCTCGCTCATGCTCAGGACTGCAAAGGAACATCAAAGTTTTAATACAACCTTATATGCATGCAAAGTTTCTTCGGCAGCCTGTTCCCAGGTGTATTGTTGCAATATGCGCTGACGAAAGGTCGGATCGTAAGGCGCATCATAAGCAGCTTCCACCGCTTTTCTTATCGACTGAACATCATCCGGTTCGCAATACCATGCATCGTGCCCGAAATAATCGCGTGTATCGCCTTTATCGGTCACTACGATGTTGCAGCCCATCACTGCAGCTTCTAACGATGACAACCCAGTGGTTTCGAAGTAGCTGGGGAGCACGTGCACTTTGGCATTGCTATATGCAGTGTACAATTCCTGTGCATCGAGGTGGCCTCCTATGAAGATGTTGGGCGCCGCCTCTTGTTTGCATTGCTCATAGTAAGCCATCGCATTGGGCGAAGGTTTGCCATGTATGTACAATTTGAAAGCCGAGTTGTTGAGTGCTCGTATCAGCGCCAGTTGGTTCTTGCGCGCTTCTATCCTGCCCATGCAAATGATTGCGTTCTTGTATTTCTCGCTATGCGGGTATGTTTGTTCTGTTAGTGATGTGTTGATGCCGTTGGGCACCACGCGGTATGGACGACTGATGTTGAATTTTTTTGCGAACCTGCGGTATTCACTTTCAGAGTTAGGAAGCAACATCGCGGCATGCTCTGCCACATATTTAACAGCCTTTGTATGGCCCATCCACAGGTATTCTTTGCTCACTATTCTTTCGCCGTTCTTCACTGCGCGGCCTATTACTTTGATGTAATCCATCGCAGCTTCAGAAAATACACTCTTAAGCATGCTTTGTACTCCGCCACCGCCTTCAGTTTTCACCCCGCCGTATTCAACGAAAATGGTCGAAACCACATAGGGTTTTTTCGACAGCCTGATGTGTTTGATGATGTCTGCCGGACGTATGCTGTTGAAGAAATGCAGCAGGTCGTATTTGCTGTAGTCAATTTCATCGCCGGCAAGGAAGATGTCTACCTCAACTCCTCTCAGCCTCAGGTTTTCAGCCGTTTCTTCCAGCTGCGTGGTATCACCGCCGGGCGATGTAAATAATGTTGATCGTGATATGTGGGCTACCCTCATGGTTATGCGGGCTTCTTTTTAAAAGTATTGTAAATGCCTTTGCGCAAAAATGCAGGAAAATAAGAGAATATGTACAAGGCATACAGCGCTTTGTTCTTGGGGTAGTGCTCGATGGCCAGTTGCAGGTTTTTGCGTGCCAGCGCTCCATCAGGGTTGTCCCAAAGATATTTCTTGGCTACCATCGCATAATAGGATGCCTGCTTGTATTCAGAGAGGTTCTGGCTTTTGATGATGCGCTTTAATTCTATTGCATCCTGCTCTGTTACAAAACCGTTTTCTATCGACCGCTTTCTTAATTCAATGAACTCAGGCCCCCGCCATTTTTCATCTATCGTTACCGACTCCGGATTGAAACGCACTTTCAGGAGTATCTGGCGCAGGTTGCTGATCTTGCCTATGGTCAGTAGCTTTTTCCAGAGCAGGTGGTCTTCAAAGGTCAGCGCATTGGCGGGATATTCACCCGCTTCGATCACCGCTTTTTTATAGAATGTAACGCTTGGATGAATGAAGGGGCATTTCGCGTTTATCTTTTCTGTTATTTCTTCGTGTGTATGTGCAATGGGTATGAGATGCATCAGGTAGTTGCCGTCCTTGTCCATTACATCGGCTTCTGCCCCCACCATTACATGGCCGGGATTTTGTTTTAAAAACTCCAGTTGTGCCTCCAGCCTGTTGGGCAGGCATACATCATCCCCGTCCATACGGGCAATGATCTCACCTTTGCTTATCAATATCCCCTCGTTCAGTGTATCTATAAGCCCTTTATTCTTCTGGTCGATCAGTTTGATGCGCGTATCGTTGTACCGCTTAACGACAGAAAGAGTATCGTCTGTAGAGCCATCGTTGATGATAAGAAATTCAAAATCAGCATAGGTTTGCGCCAGCACGCTTTCTATTGCCTCGGCAACATAGGCGCCTGCATTATACACAGGCATAAGGACGGTTACCCCTGGGTTATGCTGCATTTTTTTCCTTTTCGTTTTTTAGAATGTCCATGAACATCAGCCATTCAAATATTACCGTAAGTGTCAGCATTTCAAACCAGTACTCAAATCCCAAAAAAGCGAGCGTAACCAGTAACAATGGCAGGCCATAGCTTAACCGGCGCCAGCGTTTCGCAAAAAACCACAAATACATACCCGCAAATAATATGATGCCGATAAACCCGTATTCTCCTGCCACCTGGTTGTAAATGCTGTTTGGCATGTTGATAGTGGAATGCTCTGACACCGGCAGCGACAACACATACATCAGCGAATAGAATTGATATTGTGCAAATGGTTTGCTGGCATAAATATCGCTGAGCGGGTATGCACCCTGCAGGCCCAACCCGGTTGTTTTAATGGCCAGCTTGGATGAAAAATTGCCGGGGCCGGCGCCGAATAACAGGTTGCGCCTTTCGCTTTTCAGGAAATGCAGCGTTTGCAAATGCGTGTAGACTTTAATGGGGTCGTAATAGCTGGTGAGGGGGGTGAACTCATACTTCAGGCCATACCATTTCTCGATTGTCCTTTTCAGGAAATCCTGTTTCAATACGGTATTGCTTCCTTTCTGAGCTTTGGCCCTGCCATTAGCCTTCATGTATTTCAGTTCGTCGGCAGTGTTGAAGAGGAAGGTGTCGCTCAGTGGCAATTTATAGAAGTGAGGTTTCAGCACTTTGCGGTTGTAAGAAAGAAAAGCGGAATCTAATGCGTCCATGTCTGGGGCTGCCGGTGGCCTTTTCATTGCAATGGTGTCAATACCGCGTGTTCTCAAAACCTGGCTCTCATCACCAGTCTGTTTGTAGGTAGTATTGATGTACGTCAGGTTCAGCGGGGATAGTGTAGGATAGATGACGAGTATCGAAAGGAATAACAACACGACTTTCCTGCGAAGCATGGAGGTGAACACAAAAATGAGAATGAGTATTCCTGATAATAAAAGCAAAGTAAGGTTGCTGGTGCTCATCAGCGACATGAGCATACAGGCCAGGGCCCATTTCATATTCCTGCGATACAAAAAATAGATCACGCCCATGGCACATATCATGGCATTGGTCACTGAGTTGTTGGCGAAAACTCCTTTGATATGGTCTCCGGTAGAGGTACCGTAAAACTCACTGCTGCTCCAGTACCAGTAGGGCATCGGGTGGCCAGATTGGATAACCAGTACGAGGAAGGTACCCAGGCAGACCAACAGGTTGATTCTGAAAAAACTTTTGACTGTTGCCTCTGAGCTCGCCTCCGGGCTGTTGACCACTGCGACGTAAACGAGGTAAGAGATGAGCCCGCCTATCAGCCAGGTAAAGCTGCCGAATACGAACCCTGTGAGGTATCCTTCGTCGCCGAAGGAGCCCTGCAGGACAGAGGAGAGAAACCCCGTTACGGGCATGAGGAAATAGAAATAGGTAACAGACGGTGGCCTTTCGACTTTGTACCGCTTGTAAAACGTATACAGAAAGTAGAAGGCAATGGCCAGCACTTTTACATACAGCTTTACATACGTTGCGCCAAGCAGAAAAACCAGGAATGCCCAATCGGTTTTCAGCCTTGCCGGCGCTGTGGTCGTTTGGGTCATACCATCATGTTTTATTCACCAGGTTGCTATAATGTTCCAGGTTTTGCTGCGCGATGATCTTTGCATCCAGGTGTTGCTGTACATGCTCGCGCCCCTTTGCCGCCAGCCTGTCGCACTCGGCGGGGTTGTTTAACAGGTGCAAAATGCTTTGCGCCATCTCATCGATATTATCGGGCTCTACCAGCAAGCCATTCTCATTGTGTTTTATTAACTCAGGGCCCGACGTCCGGCGCGAAAAGATCACTGTAGTGCCGCAAGCCATTGCTTCCATCGGCGCCAAAGCAAAACACTCTGCATAAGATGGGAAGATGGCAATGTTCGATCCTGCCAGGGATACAGCCAGCTCCTGCCTGCTTACGTGTCCCGGAAATTTTACGGTGTCTTTTGCCTGCGGTGCCAGGCAGGCCATTACTTTTTGTATATCGCCTTTGCCATATACCCAAAGCTCGGAACCAGGTTTTTGCTCTATCACTTTGTTCCACGCCTGCATCAGCTGGTAGATGCCTTTTTTGCGAACCAGCGTCCCGGTATAGGTTACTTTATTTCTTTTTTTCTGCGTGCCTGCCACTGCATCATAGTTCTTTGTATCTATGGCATTGTGTACGACGTCTATCGGGCGATCATAGTTTATATAGGCAGCTGTCTTATCGGCCGTGTATTTGCTTACACCGCATACTTTTTCAACAGCATGAATATGGTCATGATCCATCTGCCAGATATGCTGCGGCAGCTCGCTTCCCTCTTCGCGGGCGAAGTAAGTATAAGATCCATTGAGCTTTATCAGCGAGGGAACGGATAGTTTCGGGAAGGGAACATAGCTCCGGCAAAAACGCACATAATCGAGATAGTCGGGTATCTCCGCCACTTCGATATTATGTTCTCGTACCAGGTTTTCCAGGAAGCGTGCATAGTCTTTCATGCTCGCTTTGATATCTGCCTCGAATATGCGGGTGATGTTGAGTATTTTATAAATGATCTTGCCAAGCAGCTTTTCCTGTTTTTTGAAGATGGGCGAAGCCAGCTTCCGGCGAAAGCGGTAAACTTTTACACCCTGGTCATCAAAAACATCTTCACCCCCATAACCCCAGTCATAGAAGCCGGCCACAACCACATTATGGCCCTGCCGGGCCATTTCGCGCGCCAATACCTGTACAGAAGTACCTATGCCGCCATGCCTGCCGGGTGGGTATTCATCGCAGATATACAATATATTCATTTGCGTATAAACGTTTTTGCAACCTCTATGTGCCGGCCTCTTACCAATTTCAATGCAAGGGAAGAAATTACATATAGGCCAACCGCTACAGGAAGCTGCAAATATATATATTGACTAACAGTAACTGCAATATAGTAGCAGGCTGCAGCCAGTACCAGGAAGGCGAAAAAATGCCTGACCGGTACGATCATCAGGGTTTTGCGCACCAGCATATAATAGCCTAGCATTTGCAGGAAGGTGGTAATGAGAAATGAAATGGCAGTGCCCAGGCCACCGAGGTGGAATACCCGTATCATGATGATACTCAGTACCACGTTAATAAGGGCGCTGTAAATGGTAATAGCTGTGACCTGCCTGTACTTCTTGCCGCAGAAGCTGAGTGTCCACAGCAGGTTGATAAAGAACTGCATAGGGAGGCAGATGGATAACAACATGAACTGGTTAGCGTTTACTGCGCCGTATTTCCCCTTAAAAAAATACTCCACCACGGGTGTCCATAATATATTGGCGATAAGAGGTATCAGGAAAATAGCAAACATTTCCAGCCTGAAAAGGTCTTTGATCAGTTTCTGTTTGTTATCATTCAATTGGCCACCCATAGACAACATAGGCGCAAACCTGGCCAGCAATATCGGTGCGATAACGGATAGCGGTAGTCTTGATATCTCGAAGGCACGCGATGCGATGCTGTACTCGGCAGTAGCTGCAGAAGTAGCTAATATACCCAGGAGGAACCAGTCCATCCGCGAGAGGCTGGAATCGAAGATGACAGACACGTACTGGGGCAGCGATTCTTTTATAAGGCCGAAATAAGCCTTGCTGCGAAACCTGAGGCTGAGGTCGCTTTTGCGCAACACAAACACAAAAAGACTGGCAAGTTCAAACACGCCGCATAATATCATGATGCCGACCACCGTTGTTAGCGACAGGTTATTACGGCTGATGAGCCAGGCTGCTATGGTTATTTTAAAAATATTGCTGAGTGTGGCAATAACACCGTAGGGGCCGAAACGCTGCTTTGCGTTTAAAAAATGTTTGAGCGGCGCACCCGTGAAGATGAGTGCCTGGGCGGCGAAGAACCAGGGCAGGTAGGCAACCTTGTCGGTGTCGGCAGGCGTCAGCGAGCGGTACAGCATCAGCAGCAGGAACATGATGACCGACCCGAAGAATGCATGTACCAGGTAAGCAGCCGCGGTCCATTCAGATGTTTTGGAAGTGGCTATACGCCTGACCACCACCTGGTCCATACCAAAACTGAGGAGGGTGGTAAGCATGACCGCAGCAGCATTGGCCCAGCTGATGACGCCAAAATCATCTTTAGACATGTAGCCCGCTACCACGTAAAAAAAAACCATCCCGAGCACCTGGGCGGCCACAGCCTGAAGACCAGATGAGAAGACAATCCTGAGGAGGTTATTTTTCACTTACGGGGTATTAAAAAAGGGAACGGGTAAAGCGCCAAAATTAGTATTTTATTATCTACTTTTGCCCATGCTTAAAGCACGCTGGTTAAAGCAATTGCAGCTTTTTTTGCTATGCGTTTTAGCTTTCTCAATTCCTTTCCCTTTCATATATGGTGCAGTGGCGGTGGGTGTGCTTGCGGGAGTTTGGTTGCTGCGTGTCAATATAAGAGAGCTGTCGCAAAAAATTAGAGAAAGAAAGGCCTTATGGCCCTGGCTGCTTTATTATCTGCTGTTTGCCATTAGCTATTTCTACAGCCAGGATAAACAACAATCCCTTTTCGATCTCCAGACCAAACTCAGCCTTTTATTATTCCCGCTCATCATAGGTGCGGGCGAGGCCATAGACCGCAGGCAACTGGAAAGGATATTCCTGTTTTTTGTGTTGGGTGTGGGATTAGCCGCGATCATTTGTTTCTCGCGTTCGTTC
>CAMPKG010000083.1 GCA_946887085.1 uncultured Sphingobacteriales bacterium | reverse complement strand
CAAATATCTTATCGTGATAGTTCCTGGAAATTCCCGGACCGTTATCTGCAACAAAGAACTCGTAATTACTACCGCGATCCTTATAATAAACGCTTATCTCACCACCATCTTTGTCGTTATACTTAACCGCGTTGCCAATGAGATTATAGAATATCTGGTACAAAGGTATTTTTTCAGTCTCAATTACCGGCATATCCTTTTGCACATCAAGTGTAATTTTTTTCTGGATACCGATATTCTCAATAACCTCATCCAATAACGTATTAATACTCACAATCTCTTTTGGTATTTTCTCTTTCCCTATGCGCGCATAAGATAATATGCCTTCTATCAGGTTTTCAGCCCTGATGATACGCCCTCTTATCAGGTCAAGATACTCCCGCACCTTCGGTGAAAGCTCCCCTACATGATCTTCCTCGATCCATGTAATAACATTATCAATACCGCGCAACGGGCCTTTCAGGTCATGGGAAACTATATGCGCAAACTGATCGAGTTCCTGGTTCTTCCGTTTGAGGAGAGATATGTTTTCCGATAAGGTGTGCGCCATATTATTCAGCTCGCGCGAAAGCCGGCTTAACTCATCCTGCCCTGTATCAGGGATGTGAACAGAATAGTTTCCCGACGATATCTCGTTTGCCAGCTTTCCCATGCTGATAATGCGAGACGAAATTCTGTGAGCAAGAAATACAACAATGGCAAGACTGACAACTACTGATATTATTGTTAGTATCAGCGATATACGCTTGGTTACCTGTACGGATGTTGCCAGCGTAACTTTCTTTGCGTCACGGGTATCATATTCATAGTTACTGAATTCCCGAAACTTTTCCTGCAGTAAGCTTTGAATACGTTGTTCGTTTCCAATGATCATTTTTTCCCGGTACATCTTCTGGTAGCGGTACAAATTACTATCGTGAATAATTGAAAGTGTCTTGGCATGCTTCAGGGGCTCGGCATAATTTTCAACCCATTGGTCATTAAGTACCTTGATCTCCCGCAACCTGCTCTCCTGAACTGATGAGTCGGGTACAAGCAACAGCAACTCGCGCAGTATCTGGTCATTTTCAGCGATCGCGGAGTCGTAGGACGATATAAAATATTTTTCACCAGTGATGAGATAGCCGCGCAAGCCACCCACCATGCCCCAGATATTACGCTGGAAACGGCTCGTGTTCTTCATCACCTGCGTAGATGTCGAAATGAATTCAGCATTCTCCTTCACAGCTTCGGCCTGCTTGTAGTTGATATACGTTGTTATCGAGAACAACAGCAGGATAAAGAAGAAACTCAGGAAAATAAGGTTCGATATCTTCATAAATACTCGACAGTGTTATTAAAAATATAAAAAATCGCAACAGCTTATTGCAACGATGACCAAAAGAATGCCGAATGTATCAACTCATTATAACGCAACGCGTTAAATTTCGACTTAAAAGATCCATAGAGCAAAAATCCGGGACCAAAAGCGTCCGGGCCACTTTTCCTATATTTGGAGCATATCATCGCCGACAGACATGACTTTAGGTACCCCGATAATTTTACTGCTACTTAGCGGCATTGTTATTCTTAGCTACATCTTCAACCTGGTAAGCAAAAAAACCAATATCCCATCTGTTCTTATGCTCATTGCCACGGGAATAGCAATAAAACATACAACGGTTTACTACTGGGCCATCCAGGCAGATGTTATGAAACTGGTTAAAGTCCTCGGGGCGGTTGGGCTGATCATGATTGTACTAGAGGCAGCGCTGGACCTGAAAGTAAACAGAACAAAACTGAAACTTATTGGCGACTCGTTTTTTTCAGCACTCTTCATCTTCCTCATTTCTGCGTTTGGCATTGCTTACGTGGTGATGCAATGGCTGGACGTGCCTTTTGAAAAATCCTTTCTTTACGCAGTACCACTCAGTATTATCAGTAGTGCTATTGTGATTCCCAGCACCAGCCACCTGGTAGAGGAGAAAAAAGAGTTCATTATCTATGAATCATCTTTTTCTGATATACTCGGCATCCTTGTGTTCAATTATATGATAATGGAGAACGTGATGAGTCTAAAGGCACTGGGGAGCTTCAGCTTTAATGTTGGACTTGGACTACTATTATCGGTTGTGGCCACTATAGTATTGGTATACGTAGTTGCAGCCATTCGTATCAACCTGAAATTCTTCCTCATCTTCGCGGTGCTCAGTTTCCTATATGCACTGGGCGAAATGATCCACCTTCCGGCCCTGCTTATCGTGCTGGTGTTCGGGCTTGTTATTAACAACACTCCGCTGATCATTCGCGGGAAGGTGGAGAAATATGTGAACAGGGAAAGCATCGATTCCATACTTGACTTCATGAAATCCATCACTGCAGAAACATCTTTCCTGATACGTACTTTTTTCTTTATCCTGTTCGGCTACACTATCAACCTCGATGTATTGATCTTACCTGAGGTCTGGCAGATAGGTACTGTTATTATCTTACTGCTGTTATCAGTACGCTATTTTTACTTACGCATTATTCTTAAAACGAATCTTTTACCGGAACTTTTCCTGATGCCAAGGGGCCTTGTCACCATCTTGCTTTTCTACAGCATTCCAACACAAAAAAGTATAGGCAGTTTCAACGAAGGCATCCTGTTTTTCGTGGTTGCCGTGAGTAGTATATTGATGATGATTGGCCTTATGTTCTTCAGTAAGGGAGAAATCGGGTACCAGGAAAAATCCGAAGAGGCTATCTGAACTTAGCTTCTGACGTTTATCAGGTCGATCATAAGGTTAAAGGAGTCGATAGATGTAGGGTTGGTGATCCTTATAGGTTTCACGATATAGCCCGATATTCCAAACTTAAGTGCTATCTGCCTGTCCATCTTGTCGGCTGAAGTTGTGAGGATAAAACATTTAAGCTTCTTCCATTCTTCATTGCTGCGAATAACGCTCAGCAATTCAATGCCGTTCATCCGGGGCATGTTAATATCTATAAGCAATACATCTGGCAGCGGCTTTTTCTTTGCCTGTTTCTTTTTAAGTATTTCGATGGCTTCTTCACCATTACCAGCTATATCCAGGTTATAATCAAATTGCATCTTGTCTATAGTACGTTTGAATTCGATCACATCAAGCGGATCATCTTCAACCAAAAGTATCTGGACAGCTTTATCCATAGCGTGTTACATTTTAAGCGGCAGGTAAAGTTAATATACCAATCACGCATCGCGCGTCATTTAATGTCAATTTAATCCAGTGTCCTTTACTAATCGACACAACAAAATATTTTTGACATTATAAATAAAAACCGCCCCTCTTTTACGGGGCGGTTAGTAGCCTGCACCTCTGTAAGGACAACTTATTTTAATATATCGAACTTATGTCGTCGCCTATCACCTCTGTCTGCGATACAGGAGCACTTGTTTTTTTGTTGCGCATATTGGTAACCATGTTTTCCACCTCACGCTTCCATCCATCCATTTTATCCGCCAGGTCTTTTTTCACAACCTGGCCTTTGGGTGTTTTCAAAAATTCGTTAACAACATATGCTACACCACCCAGCAATAATAATCTCGAGAGTCTCATAATTCTTCCTTTTTTTTCAAATGCATGATAATCATGCCGCGAACGGTAGCAGCATGTTAAGATAAATCCAAGAATCCCCGCTATTTGATAATATAAAAGCTGATGCCACTTACCGGGTCGCGAAATCGTTTTTCAGCAAGATCAATATAAAATAGATTTGTATCTAATCCTTTATCCAGTACCAGGTACCTGATCTTATACTCTTTGAAAAAATTGAGCTGGTATGCGTAAATATCCGCGCCTTTTACCGGATTGTTCTTTATATAAGTGTACATGTCTCCTGCGAGCAGCAATGTTTGTGGTGGCATCGTCGTTGACAAGGCTGACATGGGAATGAGCGCAAACGATTTATTGTAGTAATAGGGAAACTGCAGATTGAATTGACATATATAAGGATGGTAAACAATACCCGACCTTACATCCTGGTTATAAGCAAAAGCGATGACTCCAGAATCGGGAAGGTATTTTTCCACTTCATTGAAAAAAGCACGGGATATATACCTTGTCTTGCCGGCTGGACGTATTACAGTGGAAATATTAATGCAAAATATAAGGCTTAACAGACAGATAAAAATGATGCGTGCTTTTGCAGAAGACGCTGATAATACATGCGCTAGCCACATGGCGAACACCAGGTATAGTATGCCAATGCCGGGAACATATCTTGACTGAGGTCCATCAAATATTCGGCCGGCTACTAACATCGCCACGACGACCGAGACCACGTAGAGAACCAAAAGCAGAAATAGGACTTTTTTCTCCTTCCTGATAAATGACACCAGCCTCCGGGGATACATGAGGATGACCAACACCGGCACATACGCAAGATACCTGCTCACAACTTGCTCCCATTCAGACAATACTGGCAGCGCGGCATCATTGATAGCCGCTTGACCACCTGCTTTGGTCATATTGGGAATACCGAAGTTGCCAAGCGCCAGGTAATAGCTAATGATCAGCGCAGCTGTAATCGTGCTGATTGCTAACAGGCGCCAGCCAAGTGAAGTTTTTCCTGCGACAAGCAAATAAACACCGATGGTAAAAACGGTGATGAATACAGGAGGGGCCGCCAGTATATGTAACACCGGAAGCAAACAAAAAACTGCCGCAGCCTGCAACAGTTTTAGCTGCTTCAAATAAATAATGGCCAGCGCAATGAAAACGAATCCGACAAAGAACTTTGGAACATCTAACAAAATGCCATTCAGCAAAAAAGGCGGAAGACGTAAGGGAAACGGAAAAACAAGGGCCAGGCTCAGGAAAAAAATCAGTAGGCTGTTTCTTTGATCCTTCGCCCATGTCAACCACATGATGGATGCGATGCTGTAAAACACAAGCGTAAAAGCGAAGGGAGCAAAAACTAATATATAGGTATCTGCAGCTGTGAGGCTGAAAGCAAAACGAAGAAAGCTCAAAAGCCAGAGATCAAAATAATGATATGGCTTGCGTGCGGCGGTAAGATCGTTCGCGACAACGGTCGTGAAGCCTGAACCCTCAGTATGCAGTTCACGAAATTTATCTGCCACATTTACGTAGTAAAAATAATCACCGGTCGCTATATACTTTACCTCCGGGCTTGAGTGATAGTAGCGGAACCATTGCCACGCAATAAAAAACAGCACCACCACCAACGCAACTGAGATATCTTGCCAAAAACCCGAAGTATCAGGCTTGTCATAAAACCGGCCGGTCGCGCGATGCCGTTCTAAAAGGAGATAAGCCAGCAGCGGCAAAACCAAAAGCAAAACAGTGTTGAAGCGGGCGATGAAAACTGCGAATAAAAAGGCAATTGCCAGCGCACCGAAAAACAAGCGCTCAAGTGTAGCCGCATATCTGTTTTCGATTCTGCCTGCTATGAACAGCGGCCGAACAAACAGACCGGCTAAATAACAAAGAGTTATAAATAAAATATTGGCAATGACCACCTGGCCCATCGCCCTAAAGTATAAAACTTGCATCGCCTAAACAATGCGGGCATGCGCTACGCCGGTGGCATAATTGCTGTATATTGTATGATCGATGAGGCATTTAGTATTTTATCCGGCCGTCATAGTTGCCTTCATGCTGGCAATAGGCAGCACATCTGCATCTGGCAAGTGGCAGCTGAAAAAAGAAGAAGACGGCATTAAGATATTCACCCGGGCGATGGCTAATTCCAGCCTTAAGGCAGTGCGTGCAGAGTTTACCATCAAAACTACTATGCAGGAGCTGGCAGCCTACCTGATGGACGTAGAAAAGCAAAAGGACTGGGTGTACACTACGAAGTACTCCAATGTTTTAAAAAGAGTGAGCAGTACCGAAGTTTACTATTATTCCGAGAAGGACATGCCGGGGCCTGTTTCAAACCGGGATGCCGTACTCCACCAGAAAATAACCATCGATCCCCTCGCGGGAACAATGAGCCTGGCAGGTGCGGCTGTAAAGGACATGGTGCCTGTGAAAAAAAATATCGTTCGCGTACCCTATGCAAAAGTAACCTGGGACGTAACACCCTGCAAAAACGGATTGCAGGTAATATACGAAGCCGAGGTTGACCCCGGCGGTTCCATCCCTGCCTGGGTGGTGAACATGTTCATTACTAAAGGGCCATATGAAACATTTAAAAAGCTGAAGAAGAACCTTGAAAAGACCTGATTGTTAAAATTAGCGTCGGTCGGACATACCCATCTACGCCATGAGCGACTGAATATCCCGCGCGGAGGAATATTCACAAAACTTTTCGTTAAACGTACCGGTCACAGGCATCATCATTTTACTGTACCTGAATAAAATGCCATTTCTTGATGCGGTCAGTAAAATAGATTTTCCCTATAAAGTGGATCAGCAGGACGCAAAGAACTACGCCAGGCAACTGTTCAGCGATTTCCCTGCAATAGAAAGACTGCTGCCGGCATTTGACAATACTGAGATACAACGCAGGAATTTTTGCAAGCCTTTTTCCTACTACGAACAAGCTCATAACTTCGAGGAAAACAACGATGCATATGTAGAATGTTCCCTTCGGCATTCCATTGAAGCTATCGAAGATTGTATTGTAAGGTCGAACGTCCGCAGGAACGATATCACTGATCTTATTTTTGTATCCTCCACCGGCCTGGCTACGCCAAGCCTCGATGCGCTTATCATCAACAAGCTGAAACTCAACCCCAATGTCAACCGCACGCCGGTATTCGGCCTGGGCTGCGCCGGCGGTGTGTCAGGGTTTGCAAAGGCCTGTGCCTTTGCTACAGCAAATGCCGACGCCGTGGTGCTGTTGGTAGCAGTCGAATTATGTTCGTTGACATTTATGAAAAAAGACCTGAGCAAAAGCAATTTCATCGCAACCAGCCTTTTCTCTGACGGTATTGCTGCCTGCATCATCAAAGGCGACAACCATAAAAAGAAAACGGATATAGAATATGTGGCGTCGCAGAGCAGGCTGTATTACGACTCGCTCGATGTGATGGGTTGGGATTTTAAGGACAGTGGTTTTAAAGTGATCTTCTCGCAGGATATACCGACCATCATCAACAAAAACGTAAAGGACGATATTATGTCATTCCTCTCAAAGCAAGGACTTGGATTGGAAAATATCAGCAATTTCATCTTTCACCCCGGCGGTAAAAAAGTACTCGAGGCGTACAAAAATGCGCTGGCTGTAGGGGGCGATTTTCTCGAAAATACGCGCGAAACGATGAATGAGAACGGCAATATGTCGAGCGTGACGGTATTGTATGTGCTGGAAAAATTTCTGAGTAAGGGCTTCAAAGACGGCTATGGTCTGATGCTGGCGCTGGGCCCAGGGTTTTCCAGCGAAATGGTTTTGCTGCAAATGAAAAATACCTGATCATGTATTTTATCCTTGTCATATCGTTCCTTGTACTGCAAAGGCTGTCTGAGTTGTTCGTCGCCAGGCGCAATGAACGTTGGCTGCTGCAGCAAGGCGCTATAGAATACGGGCAGAAACACTATCGCTGGATCGTGCTGATGCATATCTGCTTCATCAGCTCGCTCATCGTTGAGTACTTGCTGAGGCCCGATCCTGTCTTCTACTACCCGCTGCTGATTTGTTACCTCGTATTGGTGGCTGCGAAAACATGGGTGATCGCTTCACTGGGTCGTTTCTGGAATACCAAAATCTACCGCGTGCCCGGTGTATCGGCTGTTCGCAGGGGGTTGTACAGGTATATTCGTCACCCAAACTATGCTATCGTTGTCGCAGAAATATTAATCATACCACTGATATTCGGGCTGTATGTTACTGCCGTCATTTTTACCTTGCTCAATGCAATAGCGCTCAGCGTGCGGATAAAAGAGGAGAACAGGGTGTGGGCAGAGTAGCGCCTTTAGAAAGCACCCAATATCGCACCCATTGCGTCCATTTCCGTACAACGGCACTATTTATAGAGATAAGAACGCCGGAATGGTATGCAGGTTGAATTCCATTCTTTAAAATAACATAATGTAGCTGAAACTGCTATTTCTCTTCCCTGATAATATAAA
Source organism: uncultured Sphingobacteriales bacterium (assembly GCA_946887085.1). Next base: position 3,178 of record CAMPKG010000083.1, on the reverse strand, counting down.
ACTGTGGTATCTGCGAGGCTGAAAATCTTGAATCATCCACAGCGTCGAAACTGTACGAGGTAAGCAGGAAATCTTCATGCTGATATTTACCGCCGTTCCAGCGCAGCATCTTACGGTATACGGGTACCATATCTTTTTTGTCGATGCAGAGCATTGTTTTCCAATCCTGCGGGGTGTTCAATGTCGCTTTAGGGCTGTTGATCAAAACCTGGTAACAGTTTTTGCCGAGGACGGCCGTGTCTTTGAGCAATTGCATCGTATTTGTCGGCACTGCGAGGTCTTCTATCTCCTTCGTTCTCAAAAATGGCGTCCAGAGCATGAAATCGTTCAGCGCAGAAAACTTGCGCGCAGCCTTAGCCATTTTGTGCGGATCCTTCATCCATGCGGCAAGTTTCAGTCTGTCCATCCTGAACACATTATACAGGTCATAGAACTCGTAGCTGGCGGCGTTATCAAACTGGCCTATCCATACCATACCACCAATGATGCTGTCCTCAGGCACGCGCAGCAGGTGCACCAGCTCTTTGTACGAAACTGTGTCGTTGCGGTTAGAGCCTTTGAAATTATAAGACACTTCATAGCTCAGGCTTTGGTGGCTTTCCATCGCCTGTTTCATTTGTTTCAGGACGGCGCGGGGATCAGAAGATTGTGCAAACGACCGGCTTGTGATTAAGGTGATGAGGATCGCAAAGAGATATTTCATGGTGCATATTTACGGAAAGTTTAGAGTACGTCGGGAGGAAACTCTTGCTTAAAACTAGTATTATCTGCCCCAACTATGCCTTAACTTTTCCAATGTAGTTCGCTTATTGTTGTTCATAAGGCCGCCGAGTGTAAATGCTATTGAAAAACTATTACCTGTAAAATCAACTACGTTGTTCAGACGATAGTCTACGACGTTATATCTCGCTCGTAATCCAACATAGGCAAAGTGCGAGATAAAATGCCTGTATTCTAACCCAAGGTTAACATTGTAACTCCAAACGGATTCACCTTTCAGATGCCTGACTGTATCCTGTTCAATAGCGTCAAACCCATCTGCACCTATTCCTATTATCGCCTGAACATAATTACCGTTATACGAGTAGACATCGCGCCCAAGGTCGAACCCAAGATAACTTCCCAAAAATGAACTAGTGAAAATTAATGAATCATCGGATCTGGTACGCCTTGCGATGTAAGGTCCTGCGGGTTCTCCCCGACGAAACAAAAAGGTTAAATCATAACTCATTTTTTTATGTTTCACGCCAGCTTGATAGCCAAACTCAGCTTTCCTGCCCAAACGTCTGGCACCGCCCGTAGGCATCCAAACTCCGATTATACCTGCGGCATGTGCCTCCGGCTTTTTAAGATATTTGCTCACTTCGTGCCGGTATTTTTTACCTATTTCTGTTGAGACAAAAACGGTGTCCTGCAATCGCAACATCAACTGCCTGGCGTCTACTCCATAATATTCGGAAATGATGTGTGCCAGCGTTCCTGACGGCTGATTTGAATATTGTCGCGCAAAAAATTCCCTTGCGAACGTGTCAAAGGCCGTAACGTCCCTCATTTCGTAGCCGGTATAGTAGAAATACCAGGCGGGTTTGCTCGCCAGTAACGAATCGGGAGATCGTCCTTCATCCATCCTCAAGATCAGCCGTGCAATAAATGTCGCTCCTCTCCTGGAACGACAAACTTTTTCCCAACCATCTAGAATCCTGATCGCCTCTACCCTGTTTGTATAAAAGGTCTCAGCAAATTTTTTTGATAAACTATCGCTTTTAATATGGCACTCCCAAAAAGCATTTTTTTGTGCAATTCCTAATTGAGGAATAATACAAATGAGAAAAAATGCAATTAAAAAGGGTCGCATACACGTAAGATAAGTCTTTTCAGGCTGTTACTCACCTCAAAAGAACATTCCCAAATTGCCCAAAAACCATATATTTCATAACTTTGCGCAAATTTTCAGTTCATAATGCGCCGTATCTATTTCGACAATGCCGCCACTACTGCTCTCGACCCCGAGGTGCTGGATGCCATGATGCCTTACCTTACCGATAAGTTTGGTAATCCGTCTGCTATCTACTCCTATGGCCGCGAAACCAAAATGGCCATCGAAACGGCGCGCAAAACTGTGGCCCGTATACTGAACTGCAACCCCGGCGAGGTTTTCTTTACCTCGGGCGGTACCGAAAGCAGCAATACTGCCATCCACTGTGCCATTCGCGACCTTGGCTGTAAGCACATCATCACTTCACCCATTGAGCACCACGCTACCCTCTACAATGCGCAGCATATGGAAAAGCGCGGGCAGGCCACCGTCAGCTACGTGCGCATCCAGAAAGACGGCCATATAGATATGGCACATCTGGAAGAGCTGCTGGCCGGCAGCAAGGAGAAAACGCTGGTGACGCTGATGCACGCCAATAACGAGATCGGCAACCTCTTGAAGATCAAAGCCGTTGGCGAACTCTGCGAAAAGCATAATGCCATCTTCCATTGCGATATGGTGCAGACCATCGGCCACTACCCCATCGACCTGCACAATATCAACGTACATTTTGCCAGCGCAGCCGGTCATAAATTCCATGGCCCCAAGGGTGTGGGATTACTGTATGTGAACGAGAATGTAAAGATCACTCCCCTGCTTTTTGGCGGCAGCCAGGAGCGCAATATGCGCGCCGGTACCGAGAACCTCTATGGCATAGTAGGTTTTGCCAAAGCGCTGGAGCTTGCGACAGAGCGCTATGAGAACGACAGCAACAGTATCAAAGACCTGAAGCAATATTTTGCTGGCAAGCTGAAAAGCGAATTCCCCACCGTCTGTTTTAACGGCGACTCGAATGGTAGCTGCCTGTACACCGTACTCAGCGTAGCCTTCCCCAAAAGCGACAAGTCGGAAATGCTGCTCTTCAACCTCGATATGTCGGGCATCTGTGTGAGCGGCGGTAGTGCCTGCAGCAGCGGCGCCAATTCAGTAAGCCACGTGATCAAAACCCTCTACAACGGCCAGAGCGAAAGCCTTGTTCCTATCCGTTTCTCCTTCTCGCGCCACAACACTAAAGACGAAGTGGATGCAGTGGTGGAAAAGCTGAAGGAGCTTGTGTAACTATTTTTGATATTTACTTTATTTTTTTGTAAATTTGTTATTGTCTGAACCGGGATTGATCCGATTAATGGATTAACCACGGGC
>CAMPKG010000082.1 GCA_946887085.1 uncultured Sphingobacteriales bacterium | reverse complement strand
GAGAACAGCTGGTCATCCAGTAAACGCCATTTTATTATTCGCTTATTTGCCGTATATTTGTTATAGTAAATATGCGCCATGAAAATAATCTATATTATCACCCAGGGAACAGTTAATGATCGCCACCGTAAACCTCGGGAGATATATTCGCAATATTTTTTTATCTCTATTTGCGCTCATCAGATCGCTGCGCTAAGTTCTCACTTCGTTCGATATGACGAATGCTATTGGGCGTTTAAAAACTGTTAGAAAATCAAAAACCCCCTTTTTTACTCAACAAAAACTAACAATTTTTTTCGCCGAAACCATTGAAAACAATGAGTTATGAAAATAATTTATTCTTCGTTTTTGATTTCACGACCCAACATTCCGGGTAGCTACCGGGATCATCACCTGCCAGCACCAGCCGGGCAAACCGGCAATTGCGTTTTTACCAACCCGCGAAATCATAAACCATTAATAATCAACAGAAAACAAGAAAGATCACCTTGAAAACGACAACAAACGAACACAGCAAGAATCTGTATATTTATACTGCAAACTTTATCCTGCTAAACTCTTTCAAAAACATCCCCGATGACAAAACGTATACTCCTATTCCTCGCGATACTGACAGCACTTACCTGTAAAGTAAGCAGCGTGTACGCACAGTGCGACAGCCCTGCCACATTCAATACATTACCGGGGCCAAACGGAACAACGGCAGTGATCAACTGGACGGCAGTGACCAACGCGAATAGCTACGACTACGGCATAGCCGTTTTCCCTGCAATTCCTCCCGCTCCCTCACTTACTAATACTACAACACCGGTGATCCTGGCCAACGGCCTTACACCTGGAACGACATATAATGTATGCGTCCGCTCTGTATGCAGCAGCGGTATGTCAGGCTTCAGCTGCGACACGTTCACCACTCCGGTTCCGCCGCCAACCTGCAGCGATCCGGCCTTTGTTTTTGCCAACGCTTTCGGTGGCAATTCGGGCATCGCCGGCTGGGCGCCTGTCAACGGCGCAACGGCCTACGAATATGCAATACAGGAAAGCCCTTCCGGGCCGCCCACAGGGGGCCTTATTACCACCGTGCCCGGCGTGCAGCTCTCAGGCCTTAAATCATCAACAACTTACGATTTCTGTGTAAGGGCTATCTGCGGCGTTCTTCAGTCCAACTGGGTTTGCGATACTTTAAGTACACCACCGCCAGTGGGCATAAACGATGTTGATGCTCCCGGTATCAATATCTTTCCTAACCCGGCAACAGATGTAGTGAATATAGAATTGGCATCAGATGCAATGCTTACTCTATGCGATATACGCGGCGTGCAGATATATAATGCACCCGCCGGCAAGGGCAACACAGCGGTCAACCTTTCGGGATATAACCCCGGCGTCTATATCCTGAAACTGAAGACAGGTGAATATAGCCGCTCTTACAGGATATTGAAACAATAAGCTTACCTGGCCGCGTCACCTGTTGTATCCAGCTGCATGGTGTCCAGTTGGTAGGTCACAGGTTCGCCCGTGGTCATATCAGGTTCCACATACGCGGCGGTATCACTGCTTGGCGCAGAGTTGCTTGGATTATCGGCATTGTCCATATTGCAGGCAGTAAAAGCAATTACGAGGAATGCTAACATAGTGAGTCTTATCGCTTTCATAGTTTCCTTTTTTTGGCATTTATCATATAAATAAACCATGCCTTTAGGGTTCAGCTGAATTTTCCTTCCATTCGTAAAACAGTCCGGCACAGCCACCTATGTAAGCAGACGTCCATTTAAACATTTCTTTAAGACACTGGGGTACAGTCTTTAAACGCTTCTTTAACGGTTCATGTTAAAAGGAGTGGAAGCTTATGAAGAGCAGGTACTTTGCAGGTTGGTTACTGATCGTTGGTTTGTTGTTTGCAGGTTGTAAGAAGACTTTTGAATACAGCCCGTTCTCAGGCGAAACGCCTGGAGATTATACTGAGCTGAGAACGGAGACAAATATGGAAGCGTTACGCACTGCGGGTGCTTCGGAAACAGGTGTATTCAAGGTAGCCTTCCTGGCCGATACCCATTATTTCATGGATGAGCTCGAGGAAGCGGTTAAACGAATAAACGCAACAGATGATGTAGACTTTGTAGTGATCGCTGGCGATATGTCGGACCAGGGGTTGCAAAAAGAATACACGCAATTCTATGATCTTGCCAGTCAACTCAATAAACCCGTATTTACAGTTATTGGCAATCATGACTACCTGGCCAATGCAGAAGCTATCTATGCAAAAATGTTCGGTCCGCTGAACTATACGCTGGAATACCGTGGACATAAGTTCATTTTCTTCGACAATATTTTCTGGGAGAAGAACGGAACCCCTGATTTTAACTGGCTAAAGGAACAGGCTTCGTCGGCCCGCACTACAGGCTTGCAACCCATACTCATCAGCCATATCCCTTTCTTCGGCGATCAATATGATAGCACGTCAAGACGAAAGCACACCGATATCATTGCACAGCAGAATATCAGATTGTCGGTACACGGCCACCAGCATAGTTATTCGTATACCCCTGTCGATGAAAATAATGATACACATAAATGCCTTGTTGTTCCAGCCATCGGCAAACGCAGCTATTGTGTGGTGAGTTTTGATAGCGGTAAAGACCCGGTTGTAACCAGCGTAAATTTTTAGACCATGAAACAACTGGCAACTTTAATAGTATCGATCATCTGTTTGTTACACAGCGCGCAGGCACAGCAAACTGAGAACAACATCCTGCAAACAATAACACCTCATCATGTACAGCTCCAGTATGCAGGCAATATAGGAATGGTATCTGCGGGCATCGGGTATAACCTTGCCAATGACAAAATACATGTTACGTTGATGGATGGTTTTACCCCGGCATCTATTGCAGGTAACAATATCAACGTTGTGGCGCTGAAAGGCAGTTATGATATTGTGTCGCTACCCGTGCTCCGAACCAGGTCAATAGTACCTTATGCAGGGCTCGCAACAACCTTTGAAACATCGGGCAATGGCGTCTATAAAAAATTACCGGAACGTTATACCGACAGGAAATACTACCAGATGTCCGCCTTTCACCTAAATGTATTTGCAGGCGCTAAATTGCAGCTGCCTGTCGGTGCACGCGATCGGCAGCGATTAGAATTATATGCAGAAACGGGAACCGTTGACTCCTACATTTATTATTATTTCAAGAACAGTGCGCTCGATTTCACTGATATGTTCAGCATGGCGCTCGGGGTGAGCTACCATTTCGGGGGAAAATGATCAGGTACGCATGATGTCGGCGATCAGCTCAGCATCGCCCACTATCCAAACTTTATCGCCAGCTTCAAATACTGTTTGAGATTCAGGATTCAATACACGTTTACCGCCCCGCTCAATACCTACCACCAGGCCGTTCGTGCGTTCACGGATGCCGCTCTCGCGTATCGATTGACCAATGAGCGCCGATTCTTGTTTGATTATTAATGTTTTCAGTACAACATCTCCCGCAGGTTTGGCTTCCGGTGTCACACCATTCACCGGTTCTATGTGCTTGCTGAACATGTCCAGCTGTTCGTCTGTGCCAATGACAAACAGCCTGTCACCGGGATATACTTTTTCATACCTGCTCGGGGCAGGTATCAGGTAGTCGTTGCGCCTGATCATCGCGATGTTAACACCCAAACGCTCCCGTAGCGCCATCTCTTCCAGGTTCATCCCGGTGACGGGTGTGCCCACTGGCAATGTGAACTGTGCTACGTGTGCATCCCAGGGCGCAAGCTCCTGGCGTGCAGCTTTTGCTTCCTGTATCTCCCGATGGTGAAAATTGTAAAAGAACCTTTCTTCGATACTGATATAAAACTGGTGTATGCGGCCCGAGAAAATAATAGCTACCGCCACCAGGAACATTGTACCTATTACGGCAATATGAAGCGGAAAGAAACTTAACAGCAGCACGCTCATATACACGATCCCGAGCCCCGCGCGTACGAGGCGAAGGAATAACAGCGGCCCGCGGTAACGCTTATTGGCCCAAAGATTGGCAAAAGCCTGTGGCTGCAATTTGCGCACTACCAATGCCCATAAAAACGGCGAAAGCACCAGCACGCAAATCACTGCCGTAATGATATTACCAAGATACCCGTTGGTAAAATTCGCGGCTACCCATGGAGATGCATATCGTGAGAACATGAAGATGACGCCCAGGATGACGATGGAAAAAATCAGTACGTAGAAAAAATAACTGCGAAGGACGATCTGCCAGTCACTGGCTGCAGTCAGCGATTGGGCGCCTTCGCTATATCGCACTAGTATTTTTTTCCAGCGGATGGGCATGTTGTCGTCAAGCCAGGTATAAAAAGGGTTGGCGAGGCGAACCATGTATGGGGTCAGGAAAGTAGTAATAACAGATACTGCAACTGCTATCGGATAGAGGTAATTACCAGTCACGTTCAGCGTCAGGCCCAGTGTAGCGATGATGAAGGAGAACTCTCCGATCTGTCCCATACTCATACCCGCATACACCGAGGTCTTTAACGGCTGGCCGGAGATCAGCGCGCCTGCGGTAACGTTCAGCACCTTGAACACAACGAACGCCAGCGTTATCATAGTGATGGGCAGCGCGTACTGCACCAGTATGTCCGGGTCTATCAGCATGCCCACCGATACGAAGAACACGGCGCCGAACAGGTCTTTCACAGGGCGCACTAATCCTTCGATGCGTTCGGCCTGAGTTGTTTCGGCAAGAATAGATCCCATTATGAATGCGCCGAGTGCGGGAGAAAACCCTGCCAGCGATGCCAGTATCACCATCATCAGGCAAAGTCCAAGGGAGACAACAAGCATCGTTTCGTCATTCATCAGCCTGCGCGTCCAGCGGAGAAAGGACGGAATAAAGAAAATGCCGCCGATGAACCAAAGTATCAGGAAGAATACCAGCTTTACCACCGAAAGCAACATTTCCGTACCCGCAAATTGCCGGCTTACTGCGATAGTTGATAATAGTACCATCAGCAAGATCGCTACCAGGTCTTCAAATATCAGCACGCCCAATACGAGGTTGGCAAAACGCTTGCCTTTCACATTTAGTTCATCGAAAGTGCGGATGATAATCGTAGTGGAAGATATTGACAGGATACCACCGAGGAAAATGCAATCCATCAGCGGCCACCCTAATAATTTACCCAGAATGAAACCTATGGCGAGCATCGCACTGATCTCTATCAGGGCGGTGATGGAAGCAGTGCCTCCTACCTTCATCAATTTTTTAAAACTGAACTCCAGGCCCAGGTTGAATAAAAGAAATATTACACCGATGTCTGCCCAGATGCGGATGTTGGCAGTGTCCGTAACCGTAGGGAACAAACTGAAGCCGGGGCTGACAAGCAGTCCAGCCAGCAGGTAACCCAACACGATAGGTTGTTTTACCAGTTTGAACAGCAGCGTCGTTATTCCCGCTACTATCAGGATAAGCCCAAGGTCTTGTATCAGGTGAGGTAAATGCAGCATACTACGTGCACTAAAATAACATAAACCCCTGACAAGGCATTTGACTACCCGTCAATACCCTGATAAATAATCATTAAGGAAATTGTGTTAACGGTGTATCTCGGGGAGAATGACTGTAAATGTAGCGCCTGCTTTGGGCTTGCTTTGGGCAGTTATTAAACCGTTGTGGTTATCAACGATCTTACGGCAAAGGGCAAGGCCTATACCGGTGCCCGGATATTCATGCCTGTTGTTCAACCGCTGGAAAATGGTGAAAATCCGTTCTGCATATTCTGCGCTGAAACCTATACCGTTGTCGGCAAATTTGAATTCATAGTGCGGTATGCGCTCATCCAGACCCGCAGCACGTGCCTCTTCACCGCCCAGCTTACGGCTTGTTATATTGATCACAGGTTTTTTATGTGCGTCTGAAAACTTAAGACCGTTGCTGAGGAGGTTGTGAAACAGCTGATTGAGCTGTGTTGTATTTCCTTGTATGACCGGCAGCGCATCGCTGTGTATTTCCGCACGTTTCGCATTGACCAATACATATAGATCGTCCAGTACCGATTGCAGGGTTTTATTCAGATCTACCCTGGAGATCTCAAGCTCTTCCCTGTCGGCACGCGCATAGTTCAACAGGTCTTTGATCAACGTCGACATTTTTTCAGCTGAGCCAACGATTCGTTCTATATAGCCGTTCAATTCGTCGCTAAGCAACGGACCACCTTTTATTTGCAGCCTGTCGGCAAAGGTCTGTATCTTCCTTAAAGGCTCCTGCAAGTCGTGGCTGGCCACGTAGGCAAACTGTTCGAGCTCTTTGTTGGACTTGGCCAGCTCAGTGTTAACCAGGTTCAGTTCCACTGTGCGTTGCTGCACCAATCTTTCCAGGCGCTCACTTTGTATCTTATCCTCGGTGATATCAAGCACTGTGCCGATAAAACGCTCGGGCTTGCCATTTCTAAAGAATACTTTTCCCTGCGACCTGATCCATCGCACGGCATCATCGTTACAGCGAACGATCCGGAACTGGATGTCGTAATTGCCTCCTCCCTCGGGGTCAAGCGCTCCGCTTATTGCTTCAAGGGTACGCTCTGCATCTTCCGGGTAAATGCGCTTCTTGAAGAGGTCAAAATCAATTGCTGCCCCGGGGCCGGCATTGTATATCTTCCTGCATTCAGGCGACCACTTCAGATTGCCGGTAACAAGATCGTAATCCCAGGTGCCCAGCCCTGTGGCTTCCACCGCCATACGGAATCTCTCTTCTGCCTCATTTATGATCCTGGCTGCCCGTTTCTGCTCCGTTATGTCGCGAACCACTTTTGACGCCCCGATAATATTTCCCTCCGGATCGCGCAGGGGTGAAATAGTTACTGAAACATCGATCAACCTGCCATCCTTACTCAGGCGCTGTGTTTCAAAATGGTCTACACGCTCTCCCCTTCTCAGCCGCGCCAATATTTTAGGCTCTTCCTCTTCGCGCCCCGGCGGAAACAATTTTGTTATCGATTCACCGATCATTTCTGCGGCAGTATACCCGAAGATGCGTTCGGCAGCTGCATTCCAGCTGGTGACGACACCGTTTAATGTTTTGCTGATGATAGCATCATCCGACGATTGAACGATTCCAGACAGGCGGGAGTTTTTTTCTTCCGCAAGCTTGCTTTCAGTGATGTCCACGAGGATATTGACGGCCCCGGCTATATTGCCTGCTGCATCAAAAATAGGCGAGGGATGAGGCCGCACATTTACGCGCATGCCATCCGGCCGCTCAATGACGATTTCGCGGTTGGTCACGGCAACACCCGTCTTCAGGGTGATCGCCATAGGGCATTCATCAAGTGATACCGGCGACCCATCCGGCCAAAAAATTTTCCATGACCCGCACCACAGATCTTTGCCGAGCACGGGCTTGCGGCCCCACAGTTCTGCCGCAGCTTTGTTGTACGAGGTTATGTAGCCCTGGGCATCACAAGTGTACACAGCTGCGGGCATATTTTCCACAAGCTGTTCATACCTCAATTCTACATTTTGGCTCTCCGACAGGTTGTTTATGGCCGTATTGTTTTCAGTCGCCTGTCCGCCCAGGCCTTCATTCGTCATACACGAAGGTATTATGCACTCAAAAAAATCTACTACATGGAATCTCTGCTCATTATATATAAAAGACCGTGCCATTAGATAAACTATTCTAATTCACACAGTTGTTTTAACAAATAAGATAGGAAAAATTTATTGACCTGACTCGGTTGTATCCATACTTACTGATATTGAACTCTTTACTTCAACATCCGGTTGAACCGGTATCTTCTCCGGCAGGTAACCGCTTATCTCGGCTATGTAATCGGCTGCGGGCTGGCCGCCATAACCACGCCAGGCAGAAAGGAGTGTCCCTTGTGCATCAACCAATACTGTGTAAGGATAACTCACCGATTTCTGGTATTTGCGCGAAAGCATTTTGTTTTGCCTGCGCGTTTCTTCGTCCTGGGGTTTGTTTTTCGGAAAGTCTGCTTCGATCACTATCAGGTTGCTGTCGGCAAAATGAACGAACGTATCATTTGCAAAAACTTTACGGTCCATTATTTTGCAAGGCCTGCACCAGTCGGAACCCGTGAAGCGTATCACGATGAGTTTCCCCTCCCGGGCCGCTTCTTCTTTAACCCGCTCAAACTCTATCGGCCGGCCGGCAGACATTAGCGCAACCGCCATCAGTAACAACAACACTCTTCTCATACGTAACCATACGAAAATACCGAATCTGCCTTATAAGTATTGTTAAGAAAAGGCCGGCAGTGTGCCGGCCTCTAAGATCTTATTGCGGAGCCTACTTCGTACACGAATAAGAGTGTGAATTGCAGACGATCAGCACAGGTGTGCTGGGCGTACAGGCAGGCTGGCCCCCACTATTAGCGATCTGGAAATGGAGTGTATGTTCCCCGGCAGCGACCGTAAAATTTTGAGAAGTAACACCCGGTGCTACCGTCGTCATCAGCAGCCCGTCCCAAATGACAGAGTAGGTGAGATTGGTTGCTGATTTGTTTTCGAACCGGACCTGTGAAGTATTATTGGCTTCGCAGGTGCGTTTTTCGCAGTTAGTTCCTGTATACCCTGAGGGGCAGCTGCAGGTGCCCCCGATGCACGTGCCCCCGTTCTGGCAATTGACGCCTTTGCACTCATCGGTTTTGATACACGATACAAGCACAAACCCAAAAATTGAAAGTGTGAATAATGCTGAAAGAAAAGCGCTCCTTCCCATAAAATAATGTTTTAATACGAAATTAATACGCTTTCATATTAAAGTCAAGGATTAAATGAGCGTTAACAAATAAAGCCGCACGGGCACCGCTATCTACAGCTATATACAGTTACCAACCTTGAGCCGTTGGCATAGGTCGTTTCCCTTTGGTGCAACCGGTCGTCACTGTATTGGAACACAGACCTGTGTTTTACGTTGCTGGCATCGTAATAGGTTTCCGTCAAAAAACGTTTTTGCTTATCGTATTCAATGACGTTGCGGTTCCCAGGTTCGCCATAGCTGTAAAACAGCTGTTCCATCGTTACACCGCCATCCGGTCTGAGTGTGTAGTTGTAGACGAAATTGGTGTCTTTATTGACAATATTTATCGCCCTGGTAAGAAATGTATCCCTGTACTCATGCTCTGTACGCATTTCGATAAAACCCCGAGGCGCTTCTTTCAGCCGGGCTTTGATATGCACGATCCTTCCGTTCTTCCCGTATTTGTTGTCGAAAAGATAGGTGGATAGTTCGTCCCCGTATCGAACGGTGTACTCTGTGAGATCGCCTTTATTGTTACGCTTGAATGTCATTTCCATGGTATCCACATCGTGTGTCACAACGATCGTCCGCTCGGGTTCATTCCTGTCATTGTACCATGATATATTCCGGTATTCTAAGCTGTCTCCACTAAGTTCTACCTGTTTTTCGAGCTTCCCGTCGGTACCATACCATTGCCATACCGTGGTTATACTATCCGATATCACCCGGCCTGTACTATCTATCTTTACCGACCTGCCTTCGGCATAGGAATATTTCTCCTGTGCAAAGGCAATAAAGGGCAGACATGCAAACAACAACAGGAAAGCTTTTTTCATTTTCTTAGAATCATAATTAATTTAAGCAAAAATTCCGGCCCGTGTACAAGATAGCCACCACAGCAATTCTATTATGCCTGCTGCAAATTACAGGCTTTGCCCAAACCAAAGAACTGCTGAACAGGATAGCTACTCACCGGCTGGCACAACGCTACAATGCAGAGAATAAACCTGACTCGGTGATACGGTTAATGAAGAAACAACCATCACGCGATTCGCTGTACCTGTACGGAATAGAAGGGCTGACTGCAGAAGCATACTTTACCAAAGGGGATACAGTGAACGGCATGAAATACCTGCGCAGATCGGTAGAGCTGCAACAGGTGAACGGGCTCGACAATATGAAGTACATCTACAAAAAATACAGCCTCGACTCTAACGCCACTTACAAAAACCTTGTTGCCAACTTCGATGACGTCTTCCACAAATACGCGCCGAAGCTTAACCGTGCCATGCTGAACGAATGCCTGGAAATATTTTATACCGACCAACGTCTGCGTTATGTATGGCTCAATACCCGCGACACTACAGAGCAAAAATCCATTTCACTCGTCATGTGGCGCAGCGACAGCATTAACGTGGAAAATATGAAAGCCATCTTCCGCAAATACGGCAGGTACCCCGGCATCTCTGACATCGGCAACCTGCAGCACAATTTTACTTTCATTTTTGCACACATGGCAGGCATGCTGCCGCGTGATACCATGTATACCGTCCTGCGCAACGCCACACTAGCAGGACAATTACCGAACTGGGTAGGCCCTTATGTACTTGACAAAGCAGAGGCCAATGCCGGGCGCCCGCTGATCTACGGCGAGTTTGGTACTGCATCGGATTACAAAGGCGACACCTATGTATATCGCGAGATCGCAGACGTAGAAAACGTAGACAAGCGCCGTGCTGAGTTTCTACTGGAACCCCTGTGGAAAGAAGCCGAACGAAAGAAGGCTATATTGCCGAAAGGATATACGCCTCCGCCGCTGAAATAAACTCAGGCGTTCGTTAGAAATAAGTATTAACTTTAATGTGACACGTTTTTTCTTTCACTCCAAAAAAGAAATGTCATGAGATATACTCGTCATACACGGCACAGGTGCATAGCAGCATTAGCCGCAACGGTTCTCTTCTTTTCCTGCAAAAAGGATGATGACAATACGCCAGACAACAACAATAACAACAATGGCAGTAATGGCAGCGGCCCAATTGCAAGCGCCGAGCACGACGCAGATGCAGGGGGTATTTACAAGGGCATAGTGACTGGTTCTTCGGGATATGTGGTCATCCACTTCAAAAATAAAGATGGCCTTGTGTACGCCTTGCTGAAATTCGACGACGTATCAGACTCATTGGTATGCCCTTCGCTGAACAATTACACCTTTCCCGGAAGCGATATCAACAATGCGATTTTTACCTCTGCACTGGGAACAAAAGACAGTATTATTTTCAGTGTGAAAGCAGATGGCAGTAATCCATCCATCATTGTAAAGATACCGGGACATGAGACCAAGGCGACGATAAAAAAGGAAACCTCGAAGTCAGAATTGAAAGTGTACAAAGGCAAAGGATACGACACACTGGTAGCAGGATACTACCAGTGTAACGGCGGACCTAAAGTCACCACTTTAGGAAGCGTAAGGCCTTATGAAATTACGATAATGGTGCAAGGCGATGT
>CAMPKG010000081.1 GCA_946887085.1 uncultured Sphingobacteriales bacterium | reverse complement strand
GTTCAAACGGTGTGTTTAGCTGCTTATACTCCTTGTAACCCGAGTAGTCTTTATAACTAAGTTCAATTCCGTTGTCTGCAAAAATATGTTCTGACCCCGCTAAATAGTCCTTTGCAGCCGGGCCGGAAATATATTTCGTAGCGTTTAATTTCTTCAATATCTCTATCAGCCTGTTGATCCTGTCGCCCTCTACTGCAATATCTTCTGATTTGACAAACTCGGTCTTCGAACCCACTCGTTTTGAGATCTCTTTGATCAACGACTGGTTTAGTTCCGACAAGTTCGTCCACGACCTCTCGAGGTAAAGGCTATTGATGAACTCATCGAGGTCAGTGAAATAGGGAGCGCTTTTATAACCGTAGTACATACTACGATAGTGCTCCTGTTGCCATTTATCATTAGTCAATGTCACCTCGTTGATCATCTGCTTCACCGCACTACCTGCTATGGGCACTGTCAGCCATTGCTTGCCGTTCTTTGTATATAGTATATTCCGGTTTCTCCAGTCGTTCTTTGTATACTTAACGGTATCGTAAAAAACAAAAATGTCGGCGTCATTGGCCAGGTCAAAATACCCTTTCCATGGCAGGTAGTTTGACTGTAGGATAACTACTGTCTTTCCTTCGTTTCGACTATTTATCTCCAGCATACCGTACCAACTACTTAAAGTACTTCTTCAACGCCTCATGTTGATAAACCTCGGCAAGGTATTCCCTGCGAAATACTGTACAGGTCACCTCGTACAGGGGATAAGCTGCATCAATACAAACGAAGCGCGACAGCTGAGTCGAACAGAAATCGAATACCTCTTTCGGATCGATATAATAAAGTGTAGGATCAGAGAATGTGCGATACGATGTAAGGAAATTCAATGCTATCCCTTTTTTACTGCTTTCAAACATCTTCCTGATCATCTGAAAACAGAATTCCTTCCAATTATCTTCAGTCACTTCTCCCGGCAGGTTCAGCGTGCCGCTCAGTATCACAAAATCGTATTTATCCTTTACGTCTTCGGAAAGAAAATCGCGGTTAAGTATCTCCAGTTCAGGGTACTTGTTCTTCACTATATCGATCATATCCGGCACTATTTCCGTACCGCTATAATTCACTTTGATATCATTGTCGCGGAGAAAAGTATAGAAATCACATACGCCCGAGCCAATATCATGAATAGTCGTATCAGGAGTGAAATGGTCTTTGATGCCTTTGATCAACTGTTCGAAACGCAGGAACTGCGTTACCTGGTCGTTTTGAAAGGTACCGAGCGGGCTATCTCCATGGATCAAAAAGTTCTTTTGATATATTTCCCTTTGCTTCCTGACAACTGAACTTTCAGTCATGTGAATTGATTGTTTTATCGATTATGAAAAGTGGCCTGTTACGCACCTCGAGGTAAATGTTCGATAGATACCTGCCGATTATACCCAGCAACATTGTTGTGAGGCTTCCGAAGAAAAATATGGAGAGCATCAGCGATGTAAACCCGGGGTTGACATCTGCCACAAAATAAAGAACCAGGTAGTAGATGGCCACCAGTATAGTTATTAAAATAGTAACAAGACTAAGATTGATGAGGATATTCAGGGGCGCAGTGGTGATGCTTAGTACAACGTCTATCATCAGGTTGAAGCGTTTCAGAAAATTATAGTTGCTCTTCCCCTTTGTCCTTTTCCTGTTTTGCACTTCGATCACGGTGTACTTCATCCCTATATCATTGATGATACCGGCAACTGTGCGCGTCATCTCCGAATAAGAATTGTACACATCTACCAACCGGCGCGATAGCCCTTTCATCATGAGCTGATTCCGGACGATCTTGGTCTTGAATACATTCGTAAGAAGATACCAGAACAGCGCTGATGTAATGCGTGTACTCAGGTTATTGCGGGTTTTCGAAACAGTATACACCACATCATTCCCCTTTTCCAGCTCGGCTACTATTTCGTGTATTGCTTCAGGAGGATTCTGTAAGTCTGCATCCATCACCACAACGTAATCGCCTTTGGCATGTTTGATACCCACGCTCACCGCTATCTGCTGGCCAAAGTTCCGGGCAAGGCGCAGGCCCACTATACGGCTGTCCTTACTGCAATTCTGTTCAATATAGCTCCAGGAATTATCGGGGCTGCAATCATCCACCAGTACTATCTCAAAATCCTGGGTGATGCCGGAAAGGACCTTTGTTAACGCGTCTACGAAGTCATTGACGGAGTCCCCGCTTCTGTAAACTGCACTAACAATGCTGATTTTCATAAAAAAGCCTTTTTTCAATTCTCCTGCCCATTCCTTGCTGTTTGTTGTTTGCGGGCATCATAGCCCCTGACATCTCCACCTGCTTGCTCTGCCTCCTTGGGGGTGAAACTACAAAATTTAGTCTCATTAATAAACAGGCGATTAGGTCTGAAACCCAAGCGATATGGACGACATAACAATCATTTAAACCAGCTCTTTCCTTTCATTCAGATGCTTCAGCATGTCGGCGGTCATCTTGTCGAGGTCGTATTCATGCTTCCAGCCCCAATCCTGCCTGGCAGCGCTGTCGTCTATGCTTTGCGGCCAGCCGTCTGCTATGGCCTGGCGGAAGTCCGGGTTATAGCCTATTGTAAAGTCAGGGATATGTTTTTTTATAGCTGCCGCTATCTCTTTCGGAGAAAAGCTCATAGCCGACAGATTGTACGCCATGCGCGATCTGATCTTTTCAGCCGGTGCTTCCATCAACTCAATGGTTCCACGGATGGCATCATCCATGTACATCATCGGCAGGTAGGTATCTTCGCCCAGGAAGCAGGTGTATTTCTTATCCTCCAAAGCTTTGTGGTAGATGTCTACTGCATAGTCTGTAGTACCACCGCCGGGCTCAGTTTTCCAACTGATGAGGCCCGGGTAACGAATGCTTCTCACATCCAGTCCCCAACGTTCGAAGTAGTATTGACACCAAAGCTCGCCGGCATATTTACTGATGCCGTAAACCGTTTTAGGCTCTACCACGGTCTTCTGCGGTGTCTGACTTTTTGGCGTTGTCGGGCCAAACACAGCTATCGAACTAGGCCAGTAGATCTTCGTCAGTTTCTCCTGGAGGCCAAGGTCCAGCACCTGGAGCAGGCTGCGCATATTAATGTCCCAGGCGGCCTTGGGGTTCTTTTCGCCGGTTGCTGATAGCAGGGCCGCAAGCAGGTATATTTGTGTAATGCCCTCTTTCCTGATGATGGTCTGCGTAGAGTCGGCATCCATTGCATCTAGTATATAATAAGGTCCTGCACCGTCAAGCAGGGGGTGGGCTTCGCGGATGTCGGTAGCTACTACATTATCCTTTCCATAAAGCTTACGGAGCGCCATTGCCAGCTCAACACCTATCTGCCCGCCGGCACCCATAATGAGTATCTTTTCTTTTTTCATTACCTGAAGTTAAACTTTAAATAAAGGTCACAGGATAGCTACTGTCTTATTTTTCATCATTCTATTTAAAGAATTACTTTAACCTAAAGCGATTCTTCTATCATCTTTATAAAATCGTCGAACAGGTAACGCGAATCGTGGGGGCCGGGTGTGCTCTCGGGGTGGTATTGCACCGAGAAAGCGGGCTTACCTTTTACCCGGATACCCTCTATCGAGCCGTCGTTCAGGTTTACGTGGGTGATCTCGATATGGTCTGCAGATTTCGCCGCCTCGGGGTCTACACCAAAGCCATGATTCTGGGTGGTGATCTCCGACCGGCCCGTTACCAGGTTCTTCACCGGGTGGTTGAGGCCACGGTGGCCATGGTGCATTTTGAAGGTGGGTATATCGTTGGCGCGGGCCAGCAACTGGTGACCCAGGCAGATACCGAACATAGGCTTGCCGGCTGCCAAAACGTCTTTTACCGTGCTCACCGCGTAGTCCATAGAAGCAGGGTCGCCGGGACCGTTGGATACAAAAATGCCGTGCGGTTTGAACTCTTCCAGGGTTTTGTACGGGGTCCTGGCCGGGAATACTTTCAGATAAGCGCCACGCTGCACCATACATTCAAGGATGTGTTTCTTCACACCGTAATCCAGAACTGCTATCCTTAATTTGGCATCAGGGTTGCCGATCGTATATGGTTCTTTTGTTGATACTTCCGAACTCAGTTCCAGGCCCGCCATATCGGGCACCTTCTGAAGTTCTGCTTTAAGTCCTTCGAGGTCCGAAAGCTCTGTGCTGACGATACAGTTCATCGCGCCTTTAGCACGTACGTGCTGTACCAGCGCGCGGGTATCTACATCATAAATAGCTACGATATTGTTCTTCTGCAGGTATTCTTCCAGCCCTTCATCTGCCGTCATGCGGCTGTAGCGGTGCGATATGTTCTTGCAGATCAGCCCGCGGATCTTTACTGAGTCGCTCTCTACGTCCTCCTTTTTTACCCCGTAGTTGCCTACATAAGCATTATTCATAATAAGCACCTGGCCGGTGTAAGAAGGGTCGGTAAACACTTCCTGGTAGCCGGTCATCCCGGTATTGAAACATAACTCTCCCCCGCTGGTACCCCGGGCACCAAAAGACTTTCCTTTGAACATCGTTCCATCTTCGAGAAGCAACCAGGCGGGACTATTTACAGCTTGTGTAGCAGGCATAAAAACAAAATTGTGCAAAGGTAGTTAAAAGTCAAAATTCAAAAGTCGAAATTCAAAAGGGTTTTCCACATTTGTCTTCGTGCATCTAGTATGCTGACCCAAAAAGCGGCTTTCGGCTGTATTGCAGTACAGGAGAGAGTTTGGTCTCGAAAATGTTACAGTTTGTAAGGATTTTTGGACTATGGTTCTCCCCCCGCGCGATGCAAACTGTTCTCCCGCAAGTGCGGGATTCCAGTTCCGAGGCGTGTCGTAACCGGCAAGTACCCTGAAAATGATAATAAAAGTGTCGATTCCAGTGTTTTTCGAAAAACAACCATGGTGCGTTGTCGCATCATTTCCGCTGGTATTGCTTGCTGGTGAAGGATTTAGGTTCATATAGTGTCATTTTAAATTGATAACGTTTGTTTGGGACCCCGATCAATAGATTTTGATGATTTACCGCGAGAGTCCCAATGAGGGTCGTCATATCGAACGCAGTGAGAACTAAGCGCAAGCGATCTCATGAGCTCCAAATAAATAAAACAACCTTGCGAATATATCTCCTGAAGGGACCGACAGCGCTTGTTAGGTGTCCGGGAGTTTAGCACGTTCAATCACCGCTGCTGGAGCAAGCAGTCTACCACAACAAATATACTACAAATCATCAATATAACCAAAAACGTTTATCTTAGGCTAAAAGAAACGAAAAATAGACCATTCCAAAAGTCAAAATGAGTAAACATGAAAAAAGGATTATTGTTACTATTAATCGTCATGAGTTTTCAAAGATGTGTCTATTCACAAAAAGCAAATCTGTTTCAATATGTAGCAGTGCCTGATAGCATTGTTAATAAGTTGGAAAAGGCGTATACCCGAGCTGAAAATGCAAACGCAGGAAAAAACGTTTTTAATCTATCAAATAGAAAGGATTTTATTTTTAAAGACGGTATCTATTCTTTTCAAGGTCAAGGACCGCATTTTCCGAGACGAATATTTATTTACAATGATAGTAGAATTTATATTTTTGAAAATGATGGCACTTCAAATCCAAAAGAAGTCATCGAAGAATTTTTAAAATCAATTCCACCGCTTAAACTGACAAACAAACAAATTGTTAAGTATAGTTCTATTATTGCTAATTATTTAGAGCAAGAATTTGGCAAGACTTACGGTGCTGAAATAAAATGATCGAAGTAGCATGGTTCCCCCCGTTGTTCCGGGTGTTCCACCGGGCATCCGGAATACCAAATAAAGCGCCGTTCTGAGAACGGACTTCATAATTTCAAAAGCCTGCCATATATTCATAGCCAAACAGCGAGAATAGCTGTTGTACAAATAGGCTGCTCCATGTCGATGATACCGGCGCTGTGCACGAGATTTACGATCGTAATGGTTTGCTGGAGCTAAGCTATTTTGGTTAGACTACATGTCCTTGAATTCCGTTTATAAAACGGCTTTTTATAGACAGTTCGAGATGCCTTTCAGAACATCCCGAACAACGATGGGATGATGGGAGAGATCGGGGAACTGGTGAAGGAATGATGGCGTTGTTGTCGCATCCATCATTTGCTATTATTTTTACGGCCTCAACACACAAAATGAAAAAAGCTCTATTACTACTGCTGGCGCTAGTGCCCGCCTTGTGCCAATCACAGGAATTCCGTTTTGCAGCACACATAGGTATTAATCCCCGAACGGGTGGTCAATATTTCAGAGATGGGGACATTTATGCACTTGGGGCAAGGACTCTATTGGGCTTTAAACGTATAGAAGCCGGGCTTGCCTTTGAGGCCGGTAAATATAGTGGGAAAGGTATCAATACAACCAAGTACAATAGCCATTTCATGAAGCCCGCCAGTAAGAAGTTATTTACACAGGCAAACTACTATTCACTTTCCCTAATCGGAAACTATAAATTTCCTGTAGCATCCAACATTCAATTATATTCAGGCGCACTCATAGGGTTCGACATCGGCGAGGCTGTCAGAAGAGATGTATATATAGACCATGGAACATCTTTACATTGGCATACGCCAAATTCTCCACAAACAGTCAATATACTAGTACATGGTTTGCTGACCGGGATTCAAGTAGGCGCCCGGTATCATTTTAATAACACATTCGCACTTCATGGCGAAGTCGCAGCCAGAGCGCCCATATACATGGAAGGCTTTAAATACATCGCCTTCTATTTTCCCGTGACCGTCGGATTAAGCGCCCGACTGTTTGGAAGTGCAGACGGCAAGCCGAAAGTATCAGAATAGAACTTCGACAAACCAAATACTACTCCCTCATCATTTGCTTCCCTCTCACGATCATCCTCGCACCTTTATATCTTAATGAAATGGAGCGGCCGGTTGTTTCTTGTTCGTGGCGGCGGTTGCTATAAGCGGTGAAAATTTCCTGGTGTGTAAGTGAGCCGGCTACTTTTTTTGTTTCGTGTTCAATGACGGGGAGCATGTCGAGCGCCTGCTTGCTCATGATGTCAACAGCCAGGCTCAGTCGGTTCTCGGGGTATATATAATGTGTAGTTGGCGCAGCTAATTCTACTATCGGCGCAGCATCGTCATATTCTTTGTTGAAAATATCTTTACGGCTGACGATACCTTTCAGTTGCTGGCCTTCATCAACAATAATAAAGGCAGTGATCAGCGCCTGTTCAGAACTGCGGTCCTTGATCCATTCGCGTACTTCTTTTACCGTATTGTCGACACTGATGACGTGGGGAGCGGTGTTCATTACACTATCCACATTCATCCTTTGGAGTATATCGGGCTCGTAGGAGTCGGGCGTGAGGATACCCCTGCGCTGTATCTTCTCGGTCATGATACTCCCCTTCATCAGGAAGAAAGAAACAAAATAAGATGCAGTGCAGGCGCCAAGCAAAGGCAACATGCCATGCGGCTGCATGGTTGTCTCCAGTGCAAAGAGTATGGAAGTAAGCAAAGCACGAGATGCACCCGCGAACATGGCTGCCATACCTATGAGTGCACAGGTAGCCATGTTCACTTCGCTGCCGGGAAAGAGATACATAGTAAGCATCCCCAGCAAGCCACCTAATGCACCACCGATGGTAAGCAAAGGCGCCAGTGTGCCGCCCGACGTGCCGCTGCCCAGTGAAAAAGACCAGGAAAGGAATTTCAGAAAACAAAGAGACAATACAATACGCAGCGAAACATCGCCCGTCAGCAGGTAAGAGATATTGCTATACCCTACTCCCAAAGTATTGGGAGCGAAGTAACCAACGACACCCACAGCCACCGCACCTATAGCCGGCCACCACATCCAGTGGATGGGCAGTTTCTCAAAAAGGTCTTCGATGATGTAAACGCTTTTTGATACTGCGACAGCCGCAACGCCTATCAGCGTGCCCAATATGACGTAAGTAACTACCGCAATGCTGGTTGGCTCGTCGATATATGGCATAGCGAAAACAGGCTCGGTGCCAAACAGAACAAAATGCATGGCGGCACCGGTAGCGCAGGCCAACGCAACGGGAATGATGGAACGAGGCGAGAATTCAAACAATAATAGTTCAATAGCGAGCAGCACAGCGGCTATCGGCGTGCCGAAGATAGCGGACATACCTGCGGTAGCACCTGCAGCAAGTAATATCTTTCGCTCATTGGCAGTCACCCGCCTGATCTGCCCGATGAAAGAACCGAAGGCTCCCCCGGTTGCTATGATCGGTCCTTCGGAACCAAACGGCCCGCCGGTGCCTATGGAGATAGCTGCGGAAACGGGTTTTAAAAAAGTGATCGCCGGCTTGATCTTGCTTTCATTGACAAGCACTTGCTCCATAGCCTCAGGTATGCCATGCCCCCGGATCGCGGCAGAGCCGAACCTTGCCATTATACCGACGATGAGCGCACCTATTATTGGAACCACTATCACAAATAGTCCGAGGCTATGCTGTGCAGGCGAACTTTCTTCAAGAGATAATTTGCCGTAAAAAGACAGATTTGTTATCAACGATATCAGTGCGACAAGAACTTTTGCAATAAGGCCGATGACTATAGCATTGATGATGGCTTGTAAGCTCAGTGAAAACACCCTGCCTGTATCTATGCTTTTTTCATTGGGTTCGGGAGCGGCACCCAGGATGGTAGAAACCGGGATTGAATTTCTTTGTTTGCGATCAGTGGTATCCGCCATGGAATGCTAAGAATAAATGGAAGAAGAACGTATTGGCGCCGCAAAGTTAGCGCTTGTTTATGCGCCTGTGAGATTAAAACCATCTTAAGCAGGCCTGCATATTTATCATAGTGAAAGTCAGGCAAATATGGATGTTCAATAGCAATGGCAGCCCACGGGCACCTGAGCGCATCGGCCGGCCCTTGGTGATCAAAAAGCGGCACACCTGCCGCTTTTTTTGTTTTATATTAGATGATAACATACTGGGGGCGATATCTGCCTGATCAAAAAAAAACCTTATGAAACAACTTATACCCTTGCTGTTATTTGCATCAGTAACGGCTACTGCCCAACACGTCGAGCCCGCAATAAAGGGTGAATATGCTCCCCAGCCCGGCTTGTGTGTAAGCCCCGAACAACGTGCAGATATAGAAGATATGCTGCTGCAAAACATAGCACAGTTAAAAGCGCAGGGCATGTTGCCCGCCGATGGTGCGCAGAAAAAAACTACCGCGGTGATGTTCGACTGGCCGTTGAAGCAGGCTGCAGGCTTTAAGGCAAACAGCTATTATGGCATCAGCGGCTTCATGGACCAGAAATACATAATAAGCGGCCAGCTCAACGACTGGAACTGCGCAGGACGCACCTATGACGGCCACCGCGGTGTGGACATGTACCTTGCCCCTTTCATGATGAACATGATGGATGACAACCAGGTGGAGATCGTTGCGGCGGCGGACGGCACCATCATTGCCAAGTCTGATGGCTTTCCCGACAAAAGCTGCAGCTGGGTAAACCCGACTCAGTGGAACGCGGTGTATGTGCAGCACGCAGATGGCACGGTGACCTGGTACGGCCATATGAAAACGGGATCGCTGACGACGAAACAAATAGGAACGACAGTGGTGGCAGGCGAATACCTTGGCCTTGTCGGCAGTTCCGGTATGTCAACGGGGCCGCACCTGCATTTTGAAGTGCATGATGCAAACAACATACCAGTCGATCCCTATACCGGATCGTGCAGCCTTACAGGCAATATGTGGAACAACCAGACGCCTTACTGGGACCTTACGATAAATGCACTGATGACACACTCTAAACCACCGGTTTATAATGCGTGTCCGCTGCCATCGGTAACCAACACGCGCGATACATTCAAAGCGAACGATACCATTCATTTCGCGATTTACCTGCGCGACATGATTCCATCGAAAATCGTCGATTTTGAAGTGTATGATGCAGCGAATGCATTGTTCAAAACATGGGACTATACATTGGCAGGCCAGTCTTCTTCAGGCTATATGATATGGGATACCGTGTTGCCCGTGCAGCCGGCCTACGGTAAATGGCGGTACGAAGCAACATTGGAAGGCAATAAAGTAGTGCACGATTTCTGGGTGCCTGACCCTACGCTTGACATCACCAGTATTGACAATAATGACCACATTAATATCTACCCAAACCCGGCAAGTAATAAGATCACCGTCCCATGTTATGAAAAAATACAACAGCTGATCATCCGTGATATTTTTGGGCGTGCGGTATTGTCTCCTGGGCGGCTAACAACCGGGGCAATTGATATCAGCCACCTGCCTGTGGGAATGTACCTCGTCCATATAGATATACACGGCCATAAAACAATTCAAAAGCTGGTAATAGCACGGTAGGTTCTATTTCCTCTGTATCATAAATACAGAATCCAGCCCGCGCGAGGGATGCGTATGTCCGCGGTGGCAGGTAGCACACTGTATGTTCTCAAATTCTTTGTCACCGATATCGGCCAGCTTTTCGTTGATGTCTTCCGTCATGCGCATCATACGGCGGGCTATGCGTTTGTGTTCTTTATCGTCCGATGCGAAGTTGTGAGCCTGGTGCCCTTCCGGAGTTTTTTGTCCCGGCAGCTCAACGTGGCAGTAGCCGCATTTCACATTAAGCGCTGCACTGAAGCTGCGCATTACAGCTATCAGCTCGTCGTGCGAGATGTTGCGGGGCAATACCCGGAGGTTGCTGTAAGTAATGCCTTTATTCTCCTTTTGAAAATGCGCCGAAGTCTCTGCTATGACCATGCCCAATGATAAGGCAATGATTATGAGCGCTTTTTTATTTTTACCGAACATGAGTGTTGTGTTGACGAAAGATTTGTATAAAATCTGTACCGTTACTCTTGTAATAGATCGGCAAACCTGACAAAACGGTATTTCCTTTCGACGGACGGGCAACCGGTTTAACGCACCAGTGTGATATCGCCCTTGCGTATAATGTCGCCACACAATGGCGACCTTGCTTTGTAGAAATAATAGTAGGCCCCCAGGCCTTGCAGTTCGCCTTTTATCCTTCCGTCCCAGCAGGCATTATGATCATTGGTGACGAATACCTCTTCACCCCAGCGGTTGTAAATATGGAATTCGAAATTGCTGATATTGCCCGTAATGATGAGTCCATAGCAATCATTCAAGCCATCGCCATTAGGACTGAAAGCTGTAGGCGCAAAAATTCCATCATCGCCAAACACTTCCAGTGTTGCTTCAGCTGTGTCGCGACAGCCATAGCCGTTGATTCCTG
>CAMPKG010000080.1 GCA_946887085.1 uncultured Sphingobacteriales bacterium | reverse complement strand
GCCATTCAACTCTTTGCGCCATCGTTTGCAAAAAAGCCGACAGTATCAATATCGATAGAGACAATATTTTTCTGACCATACCAGGATGATTAGCAGGTTATCGCCACAACGACGTAACCTGAAATGTTTATCTAAAATAGGAAAAGGCAGCCAAATTACTACAAAACGTATGCCCATGCCGGATGAGCGCACTATTTGTGCAGTGGTCTGACTCCAAGCCGCAAAGAATTGAGGATGAGCACAACATCGCTCAGCGCCATGATACCTGCACCCCAGGTAGGTGTCAAAAGCCCGCTTGCTGCCACGGGTATTGCGATAATGTTATACAAGAATGCCCAGAACAAGTTTTGCTTAATAGTCTGCTCTGTGTATATACCCAGCCTGATGGCCCTTGGAAGACTTGAGAGTTTATTATTGGAAAGAATGACGTTGGCCGATTGGATGGCCACTTGTGATGATTCACTAAGCGATATGCCGACGGTGGCTCGCGCCAGCGCGGGTGCATCATTAATACCATCGCCTACCATCGCTGTTGGTGCTTTATCCATCAACTCCGACAGCATTGCATTCTTTTGTTCGGGTGAGCGCTCCCCGTAATACTCGTCCATGCCTAACTCATCTGCTATACGGGCAGTCTTATCTTGCTTATCCCCGCTAAGAAGAATTGTCCTATACCCCATCGTCCTGAGATCAGCGATAGTTTCTTTTGCATCTGTGCGTAATGTGTCCGAGATCCGCATAGCACCCACGTAACTATTGTTGCTGTATAGATAGAGATCGTATCCTTTGTCTATCGCTGCATCTCCATGCAGCCATTTTTCAGAGCCGAGTTTCCAGGTGTTGCCATCTTTATCCTTCGCTTCCATACCCCGCCCTTTCACCTCCTCGACGTCTGTCAGTTCAAAGGCCGGAATGTTCTTCCATGCAGTAACAATAGATTTAGCGATGGGGTGCGACGACCGCTTTTCTATCGAAACAATAGCAGACCTGAACAATTCCTCTTCAATACCATTTGCTTTAAAAGACTCAATGTGCAGTTTTCCCGTGGTTAATGTTCCGGTTTTGTCAAAGACTATCTGTTTGATCCGTTTCAGTTGTTCAAGTGTATCGCCGCCTTTAACCAGCATGCCGTTACGCGCCGCCCTCCCTAGCCCTACGGCTATCGCGGCGGGAGTAGCAAGCCCCATCGCACAGGGGCAGGCAATGACCATTACGGCAATACTGCGCATCATGGACTCAGCAAAACTGTGGTGAATAAAAAAGAAGTTGACAACCAGCGTTATCAATGCCACAGCAAGCACCAGCGGAACGAATATTGCGCTGATCTTATCAGCCAGTTTTTGTAATGGCGGTTTACTACCCTGGGCTTCTCGCACCAGCCTGATAATGTTTGATAATACCGATGCACTGCCCACGGTGGTGGCAGTGATCCTGAGGTTGCCGTCCAATACAATAGTTCCACCGACCACGTTGTCTCCTTCCTTCTTATGCACGGGCAGGCTTTCACCGGTTATCATGTGCTCATCCACCTGCGCATCGCCGGAAAGTATCCTTCCGTCCACGGCTATACTGTCACCATTGTTTACCAGTACAATATCCCCTTCTCGCACATATTTGCTCTCAACGTCCAGAACTGTTTCCTTATTAAGGCTATCCACCATCACCACCCTGGCAAATTGTGGCTGCAGTTTTACCAATGCATCGATCGCTGCTGTTGTAGATTTTACTGTCTTGTGTTCCAGCCAATTGCCAAACATCACAAGGGTTATGATCGAAGCAGTTGTTTCGAAGAAGAGGTAATTGTGCGCTTGCTCAGGAATGAATAAAAGCCCTATCAGCGAGTAGATATATGCCGCCGATGCGCCTAATATTATAAGGACATCCATGTTTGGAAGTCCGTGCTTTAACGAACGCACGGCGCTCGTACCAAAAACATAAAGCCCGATTCCGTATACTGGGGTTGCGAGTGTCAGCTGAACCCATGGATTATGAAGGATATGCCAGCTGACAAACATGTGTAACAATAACGGTATCGTAAAGATGGCGCAAACGACAAGGTATGTTGTGCTATTATCGTGGCCATGAGCTATCTCACCCTCACCAGCTTCCGCGCGCATTACGTGGTAGCCCATGTCATCGATCGAATCATAAATACGATCCACATCAACTGTTTCAGGAGTCGTGAAATTGACCTCACCTGACGCGGCATTGGCAGAAATATTTGTAGCTCCTTTCCTTTCCAGTAATTTGGAAATAGTGAGGGCGCAATTACCGCAGGTCATGCCTTCAACTATCGTCGAGTAGCTCTTTGACATAGTTTATTGGTTACTTGTATCTTCGCATTTTAAATCATGCCAACTCCAGCATTACAAATTTCCTACTCTTTATCCAATATAGAAAATGCCGTTCATCAGTTCTGGCAATATGCACATCGGTATCACATATTGGCGTTCCATGGGGAAATGGGTGCTGGCAAAACAACATTTATCCACTACCTATGCGATTTTTTGAAAGTCGAAGATACAGTGAGCAGCCCCACCTTTGCCCTTGTTAACGAATACCATTTCGATGACCATGGTCAGGACAGGATAATTTACCATATGGACTGGTACCGGATGAAAGATGAAGAGGAAGCAATAAATTCCGGGTTGGAAGATTGCCTGCAGCAGAAGGAACACTATTCGTTTATTGAATGGCCCGAAAAAGCATTGAACATTATCCCGAAACCCTATCTGTCGGTTGCAATAACCGCAACAGGACGAGACTCCCGCACTATCACTGCTAACGTAGTAGCATGATATTTTAAGGCAATTTTGAATATCTTAACTAGGCACGTTAGTAACGTGTCAGTTTTAGTTTTTATCTTGCTCCCATGCATTTATTCGATGCTGCGTTAAAAGGATTGTTACTTGGGCTGTTCATGTCGATCTCTGTGGGGCCGACATTGTTTGCGGTAATCAAATACAGTCTTAATCACAGTTACAAAGCCGGATTGGCTTTTATCCTTGGCGTTTCCCTTAGCGACGTGATGTATGTGACGATTGCTAATGTAGCTGCTAACTGGCTCGAGATGATGAATGACCACAAACGCCTGATCGCATATATCGGTGCAGGTATACTGATTGGGGTTGGCATTGCAGGGCTTATCAGCAAATATAAACCACCCCGGTCTGAGGATACCAAGATTACTATCAGCAATGCCCACCTCATCCGCATCTGGACCAGCGGGTTCCTGATCAATACCATCAATCCGGGTGTTATCATCACCTGGCTGGCAGCAGTTACCGCTACAGCCAATACCACTACTTTTTACCGTATCATCCTTTTTGGCAGCTGCCTTGGGCTGATACTGACCGTTGATGTTGCCAAGGTTTTCCTTGCCGACTCCATACGCCGTAAGCTGACCATCAAACGTATTGCCTACCTGCACCGGGTGTCAGCCGTATGTATCCTTGTTATTGGCGTAGCTTTACTTATAAGCACAGCATTTGATATACATTTTAAAAAGCCGGAAACACAATCTGTATATCAGCATTTTCAATCAAACGAGGCGCAATTCTTTACGAAAGCTTAGTATCTTTGCACCCTCATGTCAGACGCGATACGCCACGAATGCGGGCTTGCTTACATACGCCTGCTGAAACCACTGGCTTATTACCACCGCAAATACGGAACAGCATTTTACGGCCTCAACAAATTGTACCTGCTTATGGAAAAGCAGCACAATCGGGGCCAGGATGGTGCGGGGATCGTAACACTTAAGCTGAATATAGAACCCGGCCACCAGTTCATGCATCGTTTGCGCATAAGTGGCTCCCAGGCCATCGCACAGATCTTCCAGAATGTGCAGCAGGAAGTGAGTGAACTGGAGAAAATGTACCCGGACATCCGGCAGTACCCCGGTCTTTTAAAGGGTTACCTCAGGTTTATGGGCGAAGCGATGATAGGCCACCTGCGTTATGGCACGCAGGGCCGCAACAACGTCGAGTTCTGTCACCCCTTCCTCAAGCCCAATATCAACCCCACGCGCAACCTGGCAATGGCAGGCAATTTCAACCTGGTGAATACCGATGAGTTGTTTGCCATGCTCGATTCCCATCCGACTACCACTATTCGCGAAAGTGATCTTGGCGCTATGATCGAGACCGTGCATTATTACCTATGCATGGCTGACGATACAGACCCCGGCTCACTGAATCTGGAAGGTGTATTGAAACAGGCAACCAGCCATTTCGATGGCGGTTATGTTTGCAGCGGCCTGGTGGGCAATGGCGACAGCTTCGTGATACGTGATGCCAACGGTATACGTCCTGCCTACTATTACAGGAACGATGAGATCGTGGTGGCTGCCTCAGAGCGCCCCGCGTTGATGACGGCGTTCAACGTGTCACAGGAAGAAGTGCATGAACTGAAACCGGGACACGCGATCATTGTAAAAGCAAACGGCACATTCAGCAATCCGCAAATACTGCCTGAGAAAGAGAAGAAATCGTGCAGCTTCGAGCGCATCTATTTTAGCCGCGGTAGCGATCCTGAAATCTACAGGGAGCGTATGCAACTTGGCCGCAACCTGGCCGGGAAAGTGCTGGAATCTATAGACAACAATCTTAAGAATACCATCGTTTCGTTCATTCCCAATACAGCCGAGATCGCCTTTTACGGACTGATCAAGGGACTTGAAGATTACCTGAACGATATCAAAATAAACCGTATCACCACCCGCAACCTGAGCGAAGAGGAAATGCGTGAGCTCATAAGCCGTCGCGTGCGCATAGAGAAGATCGCCATTAAAGACGTGAAGATGCGCACCTTCATAACAGAAGATGCTACGCGGAATGAGATGGTGCAGCACGTATACGACATTACATATGGTACGGTACAAAAAGGAGTTGATACCCTCGTGGTCATCGATGACTCTATCGTACGCGGTACTACGTTGCGCGAGAGTATCATCAAAATGCTTGACCGCCTTGGCCCCAAGCGTATCATTATCGTATCTTCAGCACCACAAATACGCTATCCCGACTGCTATGGTATTGACATGAGCCGCATGGGTGATTTTATTGCCTTCCAGGCTGCTGTTGAGCTCCTGAAAGACAGGAACCAAACACACATCCTCGACGAAGTACTGGAGAAATGCAAGGAAGCTCAACAATCAGGCAACCTGCAACAGGAAAATTTCGTAAAGGCTGTGTATGCATCGTTCACCGCAGACGAGGTGAGCAAGAAGATAGCCCAGATGCTCAGGCCTAACGACGTGGACGCGGAGGTGGATATCATCTACCAGTCCATTGAAGGACTATATGATGCCTGCCCGCATAACCACGGCGACTGGTACTTTACCGGGAACTATCCTACACCGGGTGGCAACCGTGTAGCAAACAAAGCTTTCATGAACTACATGGAGCGCAAAGAGGGCCGCGGATATTAATCTTGTCGCATTGAGATTTTCCCTATTATTGCACCCCAATCTTAAAATCGCCTTAACCAGCGATGGCATAGGATTGTTGTTGTATTACGGTGAGGTTTAGAAACCCTATTGTTTGTAATAAAACAAGGTGAGAATGATAAACATTAAAAATAAAGAACCGGAGGAATGTGCAGTGCTGCTCGTTGATATGAATGGCCGTATTTGCTACCAATCCTATATTGAGCCCAATGCCAACCTGGATATTGACCTGAACTCATTGATGGCGGGCATTTATACCTTAATCTTCAGCACAGAGACGACCAAGCTGGTTCAACAGATCGTAAAATACTGGTAACCTATGAGGTTATTTAAACAGAGAAGCTCTGCAGTATTGCAGAGCTTCTCTGTTTATGGTCAGCTTAGAAGCTTCTGTTGACGCCAACCACCCATCGGAATTCTGCATAATCCGGATTTGCGAACGGTGGCCTGTTTACGACGAACGGCATATCGAACCGAAGTGTCAACGGTTGCGCTTTTTCAAACACACCCCATCTCTTAATAGTGAACGCAAGGCCCAGGCCCGCATCCAACCTGATATCACTCCACATAGTTGTAGGTTGGGAATTCCAGTATTGCGTGGCATCATAACTGCTGAGCTCGATAGCGCCTGCATCGGCAAACAGATACACATCTGTATGCAGCCAGTTGCGGGTGAACTTAGGACGCAGCTTGATATAATTATCAAAATCAATTTCTGCATTCACGGCAGCACCGCTCCTGCCTTTGTAGCCGATCATTGTGGCGCCGTTACGTTTCTCGGCAACAAAGTATCCCGCATAACCGCGGAGGTTAAGTCCGCCACCCTGCTGAAAATGGTTCATGTCTGTTGCAGTGATGGTTCTCCATGAATCGGGGATGAAACCGATGCTGCGTGTGTATTTATTTTCCATCAGTTCCTCGGGGTTTGCACCAGCCAGGAACAATGCACTTTCACCGGGTATGTTGGTACCCGTTCCATAACGGCCGAACACTCTTGTACGTAGTTCCAGTTTGCCTAAAGCATGATAGTTACGTTGTTCTAATTGTGCATAAGCATAGTTGAAATCGTTGCCTGTGTTACCGGTAAAGAATGGCGCACGTGCGCTGAGTTTGAAGAAACCATTTCCTTTTCTGTAGCCGTAAGTCCTTGTCCACGCTGCATTTGCCGACGAGTTAGGACGAGCTTTACGGCTGCTCCACTCGTTGGTGTATATAAGGTAGTCGAGATCGTGACTGATCGGGCGCCACATCGTTTGCGCATAGAGTTCAAACGTGTTCCTGCCCTGCAGCCAGTTAAAGCCGCCGCGATGATACCATAACCCATCAAGCAAACGGCTATTGAGCTGCAATTTGAATTTAGGCAGTTGCTTGGTAACGGGTGTCAGGTAGTTGAAAGTATAATTAACAGGAACATACCTGTCGTACCAGCCTTCGCTTTGGAATACCGCATAATCGTAATCCTGCAGTATGTGCGTATTCAACCAGATAGTCGCATCGAGTTTATGTAAAGAATAGAGATAATCTCCCTCGAAATGGACACCTGCTTTGATACCGTCTACAGCGTTCCACCAAATATCAGGACGAACGTATAATCGGTAATGTGTACGGTCCCACGGTGCAGCCATACCGCCATCTAGTTTCATTGCAATCGCTTGCGGGCGGAAAGGCAAACTTCTTGTTTTATAGTTATCGGTCCAGTCAACGTCCGCAAGTCGCAAAGTCGTATCGAGTTGCACGTGTTTGATACCTGAAGGTACTTGCACACGTGCATTGTATTCTTCATGCAGTTTCCCCCATCCATACCATTTGGGTAGCGTTGTGGCTGTAGTGCTTTTCTCAAACCAGGTGTTCGGTATGTGATAGCTGTGCTTGCTGCCGTCTTTCGCCGTGATGGTAAAGTCTATCGGCATCTGCATCTGGCCATTGCGCTCCAGCTTTACGATAAAACTGTCCTGGCCCGGCAGGCGTTTGATACCGTCAATACGATAGTCAATGGTCTTAGTTGTTTCCAGCCATTGGTCGAAGAACCAGTTAAGATCGACATTGGCATATTGGATGATCGAATTCCTGAAATCCTCGAAATACGGGTGTGCAAACTTCCACTGATCGAAATAATGTTTGAAGGCAGCCTGGAACAGCGAATCGCCTAACGTGTACTGGAGATTATATAGCATGGATGCTGTCTTGTAATACACACCACGATAACCACCCTCATGTCCAAGCGCATTGTGGAAGTCATTCGAATGCGTATTCAACGGCAGCTCATCTTTGTTCAGCGCATCGATGGTATATGCATTGAATACGCGCTTATCAACAACTATTTCCTGCTCATAAAACCTGCGACGATATTTCGACTTCGGCGGGGTTGCCACAAGAATATCGCCATCGATACGGCGAAGCCCCCATGCTGTAAGGAATTGCGTGAAACCTTCATCCATCGATGCGCGGTAAGTTTCATTGCTGCCAACCATGCCATAAAACCAGTTATGCGCTATTTCATGCACCAATAAACCCCGATAACCTGGGTCAGAACCGCCATCCAGTGTCAACATCGGGTATTCCATACCGTCTGCGGCGTCGGCAGCTACCATCTTCGGATATTGATACATGCCTATATCTTCGGAGAAAGTTTTGATGATCTTGGCTACATACTCAGCCGAGTTCTGCCAGCCTGATGCATGCGGTTCCTGTGCTATGCCCACACATTCGATGCCATTCCAATAAGTAGTAGCTATGCGGTACGATGGATCAGCGGTGAATGCAAAGTCATGCACGTTCATAGCGCTATATTTCCATGTTTTACGCTCGCCCTTCACGTAAGGAGTGATCGTCGACGGCGCTTCGTTCCATTTCTTGTTCCTGAAGTTTTTGATATCCAGTTTCTCCCGGAGATCATCCGGCAGTACCTCTTTGCGGTTTTGCAAAGCACCGGTAGCTTCTACTACATAGTTCGACGGGAAATTGAGCGATACTTCGTAAGTGCCGAAGTCGGCATAAAACTCTTTATTCAGGTGCTGGTAAGTATCCCAACCAAATTTCCTGTCGTACACACACATTTTCGGGAACCATTGCACACCATTATAATGCTTAAAACCCCAGGCATCATACATCTTCATGCGGCGGCGGGTAGCACCGTTATCATAGTATGTCTTAAAGCCCATATTGAAGGTAACCTTGCCACCGGGGTATAGCGGCTTCGGCAGGTGTACTCGCATGACTGTGTTGTCCAGTTCTACCTTTGGCTCTTTGCCATCCACCTTAAGGTTGGTGACAACCGTTCCCAGCCCCATAGCTTCGTATTTACCAAGACGTGTTGGAAACTTGCTGGCCTTCTCCAGGTCGTGCAGATGCGATCCCTTAATGAACGCATTCTGGAAAAGATGGAAGTATACGAAAGTCAGCGTATCAGGAGAATTATTTACATATTCCAGGGTCTCGGTCGCATCGATGATATGTGTTGTTTCATCTATACGCGCGTCAATCTTATAATGTACGTCTTGCTGCCAGTAATCTTTATCAGGCCGGCGGTTCTTCCAGTATTGCTCATTATTCTTGCTGCTGTACTCTGCGCTTCG
Organism: uncultured Sphingobacteriales bacterium; assembly: GCA_946887085.1. The sequence goes on along the minus strand of CAMPKG010000080.1, from coordinate 2,334 downwards.
CTGTGCCTGAGCATACAGGGCGTTTGCCATCAGCAATAATACGGATACGTATTTTTTCATATGCATATGTAACAGCCGTGAAAATACGAAACCGTAGCGTAGTATTAAGGGGGAATCATGGGTGATATTGGTTTGGCAGCTCATGGCCTGAACATTAATTCTGTTGTGTTGTTTGTATTTTAACCGATAGAAACTATATTTGATGCATACAAAGGGATAAGAGTGAGTGGAGCGTGTGAGTATTGACCTCACTAAAAAACTTTCGTACTGGGTCCTATGAATACCGGCATCATGTACGCTTCGCACAAAACTTTGTACTAAACCGCTTGCCCGTCAACAAGCGGTTTACTTTTTATATAAGCTCCTCATCTATCAAGGTTGTCGAAAGTTGCCGGTTTTGTCATTTTTTTCAGGCGACAACTTTCAAACTGTGCCGGTTTGCTCCAGTTTTGACGGCTAATCAACTTCCACTCCTCTCAAATTGTTACGATCTGTTACAATTTCCACCGTTTGGGCGGACTGCCTTCCTCGAGAGAATTGGCGAAGAGCACCCATTGTTACGATCTGTTACAATTTTCACTGTTTTTACGGCTGTCTTTCTCGAGAGATTGCGAGGAGTACCATTGTTACGATTTGTTACAATATTGAACACCTTTCTCGTGTTGTCTCGTCCTGATTTTGGTTTACAGTTTGGTTGATCGCTGTTGACCAATTGTAAAGCAAATGATATTTGCATGATAAACATCAATACAAATATACATAATTTAGGCAATAAAATAAACTAATATTTCAGCGGCTGGGCAAGAATGAATTCCGGTGGCTTTGTCAACAGGTCTTTGATCATCCGCAGGCGGGCGACCTGTTCGTGAAAAAGGCTTTGCAGATCAAAAACCTGTTCATCGCCATTAGCTGCATAAGCGATAGCAGCCATGCCCTGGTGTCGGGCAATGTATAAGGCACGTTTACCGTGCCGCTTTTGGGTAATGATCGTCACACTGTCTTTGCGGATATAAGTTTTGCAACGTAACACACTATGAAAAGTTCTTTTGCCATACCTGTCGATTATTATCCGTTGCCCCGGAACGCCCAGGGCCACAAGGTCCTTGGCAAGTGTCTCCGCATTTTTTGTTTCTCCATTATCGCTACTGGCCAGAATGTATTCGACTTTCCCCGCCTGGTACAACCGGGCGGCAGCCTTTACTCTTTCGTCATAATAAACAAGCACTTTGCCAGTTGCAGGATTGTGCTTAGTTGTGCCGAGTAACAAGCCCACCTTATTACGGGGCAACTGATTGATATTATCATATTGCAGACCGCGTGTTCCGGCCACCAGCAACATATTCACGCCAACAACTGCTGCCAGCATAAAGATAATAAGGACGGCAATGGTGCGTAACAGCAATCTCACTTTGTAAAAATATCATTAAAAGGACAACCCCGGTAATCCGGGGTTGTATCAACACAAACAATCCATGAAAAAAACTAGTCCTTGGTGTCCGTTGCACCATCCATATCTTCCAGCATTTTCCTTGCCGTCCGCTTTTGCGGGCCTCCCTCATCTACAATAGCCTGCAATACATTTCTGGCATTTTGTTTATTGCCCATGGCAAGGTGGCAACGCGCTATGCTGACAGCGGCACGCTGACGTTTGCCGCGACTGCCCGCATTATTCATCTCCTGTTTATACAGGCTGAGCGCCGCAGAGTATTTTCCTTTATCATAAAGCTCATCGGCCGACATTTCAGTTTTAGCACTTTCCCTGCTTTCATAGGATCTACGCGACACGGCCTCCTCCGAAAGCTGGGTATCGCTTGCCCGTTGCCTGGCCGGCGTTTTTGCTTTTTTGTTGGCTGCTATCGTCTGCACCACATCAACCTCTTTAGTATCGGCCTTAACCAGCGGGGGTGAATACGGAGCCATATTAACATAATCAGTACTAGCCGGTTTCCGGGCAACGGTTTCTTCCTCGGCCCCGTCCTTTATTTTGGTTTCAGGCGTTTCCACGTTATCTGCCAGCACAACCGGCGCCTGTGGTGAAGGCGGAGGTTCGTTGGAAGATGCCGTATTGCCCTGTTGCGCCTGCGCATTTTGCTGCACTGGCCCGCTTGCGGCCGCTACATCCTTATATAATGCCTGGGTTTGCTGAGTCTCCTTTACAGCAGGTTCAGAAACATCATTGCTTACAGATGTTTCAGGCAATGCCTGCGCCAGTTGTGCATTGTCAACTGCCTTTTGGCCGAATTTGATGTACCAAAGCAAGCCAAAACCCAGCAGCACAGCAGCCGCTATGCTTGATGGCCTCCACAGAGGCTGAACAACTGTTTTTTTACGCCT
>CAMPKG010000079.1 GCA_946887085.1 uncultured Sphingobacteriales bacterium | reverse complement strand
ACCACGCAGGTTGCCGCCTTCTTTGAACTGGTACTGCAAACGGAAGTCGCCTACGGGGTTGAATACTGATTTGTTGCCTGTAGATGTTGACTTACCCCAGTCGTAAGATCCGCCGTACTCAAGTGTCAGCCGGTCTTTTAGCAGGTTCGAGAATAAATTCGTTTGAAGATTTACTCCGACGGTACTCCTGTTTTGCGTGTTATCTGCAATAGAAATATCATTAACGGAATAGGATTGATATTTTACATTTAATGAAAAATCATCACTGCCTACCAGCCTGTTCAGCATGTTGGTAAGCTGTGCAGAAGCTGTACCTGACAGCACCTCGCTCACGTTACTGATAGCGCCCGCTGTGGCGCCACCGCCAATAGCGCCCGCATCCTGCGGATAAAAACTGCCTATAAGCAGCAGGGAGGCCACCTGGTTGAAGAGGTCACCCTCGTTGCTGTTGATGCGTTGTATCTCAAGCGCAGCAAGTGTGTTGGAAACGCTTTTATCCGGTACATCGAGTTTAAATGAAAGTTTCGGACTTTCCAGCGAACCGGTCATTATAAGCCCTACATTCACATTTCGGGCGATCTTGGTTTCTTTGGTCTCACGGTTATCACTTCCAAGCGCATTGATGGCATCCTTTTGCTGTTTGTTCAGTACTTCAAACAACCTGGTCCTTACTGTATAGATACCTTCTACGTCAAGTTGGGTACGGGCAATAGCACCATTAAACACGATCTTGCTTCCGGCGTTAAGGTCAAATTTGCGTTTGAAGAAAAGTTGTTTCAGCGTAAAGAGATAACTTCCCTGTTCGATATTGTAAGTGCCGTTCATGGCAATATCATTGTCACTGGGGATCTTCATTGAGATGTTGCCATTCCCGGTTGCGTTGATGGCATCACCTGTTGTCGGATCGAGCACCAGGGTGATTTCAGCCAGTGGATTAAGAATAGCTTCGATCTCTATGGTGAATTTGTTCGTTGATTTTTTCTTTGTAACAACTTTCGTTGTTGTATCATACGATTTGAATGTAACATAATTATACGTTGCCTGCGGTGATGTAGCGCCTATTGGAATAAACAGTTGCGATTTGCCGGTGGGCCTCGCCTTGGTGATCCTCATTGTGATGTCGTTCAGAGGTCCACGAATATTCAAGTCCGCAAAACCCGCAATGAGGTTGCCATAGAAAGCTTCGTTCTCATTTTCCTTCAGGTTCAGTACCTCAAATTTCGAGGAACCCATATTCATCGCCAGCTTCAGGTCTTTGAACCTGTTGTGCGTGATCCTGCCGTTGAAGATGGCGTTGTTTTTATGTACGTCAAACAGCGTAAAGTCACCAAAGTTTATCTCGCTGTTGTTTACTTTGATATTGGCGTTATGAATATCGTAAGCCGTGCCGAGATAGTCGATGCGTACATGCGCATTGTTCATCGATACGTTTCCGTCAACGTCGGGTTCTATCGCAGTGCCGCCTACTTTAACATTGCCGGTCAGTGTACCCGCTATATCGCTTACATAACCTTCCACAAAAGGTGCTATCCACGAGAGAGGGGCGTTGTTCAGTTTTACTTCGCCTTCAATACGCTGCCTGCTCGTACTGTCAAACACGGTGCGACCGCCCGCGGTGATAGATGCATCGCCGCGGTATACGCCGCTCGATGGGTCGAGTACCAACAGATGTTTTTTAGCGTCGTAACTGCCGGCTGCGGTGATAGTGCCCAGTGTGTCTGTGCCGAGCCTCGCATTCAGTGCTTTCACATCGGCCACAACCATAACTTTACCAAGCGGGTCGCTGACTTTTATATTCCCGTCAAGCCTGCCGTTCGGCTCGTATTCTGCTATGCCTATAAGGTTGCCCAGCTGTGCAAGATTGAAATTGCTGGCATTGATCAGCAGTACCGGGCCGCTTAGCTCGTTCTGTGTGTTCACTGCAATTTCCTGTTGGCCAGAGTGGAGTTTCAGGTTTTGTATCGACAGGTATTTGCCGCTGAGTATCGTGTGGCTCCCGCCGGCGATCTCCCAGCGGGATTTAGCCATATAAAACTCCGAGGGTAGCAGGTCGAGATAAAGGGTGTCACTGCTTGCGCGCGCGCGCCCGTTGATGGTGGCTGTGCCATATTCGCCGGTTGATGTAGTAGCGATGTTGAATAACAAGGAATCATTACCGACCGTGGTGGTGATGCTCATAGAGCCGTGCAGATCGCCGAACACGACATTGTCAGCTTCGGCATTTACACCTAAGAGCCTAAAGTTGCCATCGCTGTTAATGCTTGCGTTGTTGATCTTCACATTGCCTACCTGCCCGAAAGGTATTTTGGCATCCAGCGAAAGCTGCTGCTGCATGGTGTTCAACGAACCGGTGATCGTGGCATCCGTAAATCCTTTCAGGTCAGAGCTGATGACACCGAGCAGGCTGTCTACCTCTTTTGTTTTTATCTCGAAACTGAAATTCTGGTCGGATATTTTTTGCGTTGGCGCTTTTATGTAAGCGGGCAGGTAGCTGGCTATATAGGCTTGCACTGACGCGGGCATAGTACTCAGCTGGTAGTTGCCGCGTACCGTAGCATCAAATGCATTGCTCTCTATGGTCAGCAATTTTTCATTGGTGCCTGCGGTAGAGTTGATGTAGATGGAGTCGAGATCAAGCCGGTGGCCGTTCCTTACCAGGTTGATATTATACAGCTTGCCATAGCCAAGGAAATTATCGATGCTATTGCCGCGCCAGTCGAGGTCAAAGTCGGCACTGGCGGTCACAGTGTCTTTCACCAGGTTCAGTGCATTCAGATCGCCCTTCAGCAGGTTGGCTTTTGCATTAATGGCCAATTCGTTGCCGCTCATATCGAACACGCCGTTGAATGCCAGGGCAAGATTCGGATCATCCACCAATACATCACCTGTAAATCGGTTCTTCTCCAGCAAACCTTTCGCAATAATATTTTTATAAGGATACTGCCTGTAGTCGATGCGATCGATCACAGCATCTATCTTAATGCTCGCGTCTTTCGGATCAAAAGCATTGCCGCTCACATTGCCGTGAAAGCTGAGAACACCCAAGTCTTTCTGCCTGAGCAGTGTGCCGAGGTTAAAACCTTCTGTTGCTACCGTACCACTATAAACAGCAGTACGCTGCCTGAAATCGGGTATGCGCATCTTTACATTCGAGCGTACGGTGCCGAGGTTGGATGTCAACACACCATCAGCGGCAAAGTTCTCTATGTACCCAATAAAATTTCCTTTGAAATAGGCGTGGCTCACCTCGTCGAGGGCGATATTTTTATTGTTGCGCAGGTCGGGTGCATATTTGAAAATGCCTTTGCCATTGGTGAATATTTCACCATTGGTGTATTCTATCCATGTAGTGTAAATGTCAGGCAGGCCGCGCATTTTCAGGTCACCTTTGAATACCGAATTGCCATCGCTCAATTGCAGGTTGCGCCCCTCGAGATCGGCTACGGTGCCGCGGGCCTGTCCTGATGCACGGAGCATCGTCGGCCATTTGCGAAGTACTGGTGCAAAATAGGCAACATCCCTTGAGTCAACGCTTGCATCGCGCAGGTCCACCACCATCGTTACTTTATCTATATAGTGGTTGAAATCAGGGAAGCGTTCATAATGCATCGCGTAATAGCGACGCAGTTTGCTATTGTTGGTTTCGAGGTAAAGGTTGTCGGCAATAGAAGCATTCGGCGACACGGTCACATCCGCCTGACCTTTTTTGATCATGATGCCACTGCGTTCTTTAGCCGCAAGGTGCTCCATTCTTCCATGCAGGGTATCGCCTTTTATTACAATACGCCTTGCATCGATATTGATATTGGTGATACCAATGTGCTCGGGGTCAAATTCATTCTCCGCGGCAGGGTCGGTGCCCGCGTCAAGGCTGAAGAAACTGTTCTCCAGGGAAATACCATCGATCTTTACGACCCAGCCGCCTTTGTTGAAAGCAGTGGTGTCCAATGCACGTTTTTTCTTTGGTCTTGGAGGACGACCACCCTCATAGTCGCGCAGCACAATACCCACGGCCTTGCCGTCGATAGAGTTGACATTGATGACACGTTTTTTCAGGTCTATTTCCCGGGCATCTACCTGGAAACTGCCTACGTCAATATCCATATCGCTGCCTACCCAGGCATCATCCATATGGAAGCGCACGTTTTGCAGATCGGCCTTTTTCAGGTCCAGCTCCAGCTCGTTCTGCTTTTTGGTACTGTCTTTTTTGCCGGTATCAAAGGCGTCTATAACGAACTGGTAATTCCATTCATCCGATTTCGCGGTGCGGTACATGTGCACATAGGCGTTATGCAGGCCCACATACGTTATTACCGGCTTGTCTTTACGCAGGAAGAACCAGTCGGTGATCCTCAGGCGGGCTTCACCGGCATAGAGCAGGGTATCGTGGGCCTTATCCTCGATATACAGGCCTTCTATCAGCACATGGTTCAGCAGGTCTACACGGATGTGCTTTACTGAAACCTTGGTTTCCAGCTTTTCCGCCAGGGAGACCAATACCCTCCGGGCAATAAAATTCTGCACCGGGGTCAGGTTGACGAGAATCGCCACCAGGACAATAAGCCCGACCAGTGAAAGTGCAATATTTCTTAATATTCTGAGAGAACGATTCAGTTGTGCCCCTGTTTAATAATATTAACTACAAAAATAGCCTGATTCTGCCATTTCTTATAGAAGAATTTGTTAATCATTTAGGGGGTGAGTCAGTAAAACTCTATATTTTAGGGGTTCTTAACCTAAACAGGTTTTACACTAAAAGCATGCACATGAAGCTGACAACAGTTTGCACCTCTTTATTATTGATAAGTATGGCAGCCAATGCACAGAAGCCCGGCTCGTTTTCAGGCAAGTACCCGGATACAAAAAAAGGATCCCAAACCGATGAGTTTTTCGGAACCAAAGTAAGTGATCCCTACCGCTGGCTGGAAGATGATATGTCGGCTGAGACAGGGGATTGGGTGAAAAGACAGAATGCGGTGACCAATGCCTATCTTGGACAAATACCTTTTCGTGATAATATAAAAAAGCGGCTCACCGAGTTGTGGAATTATGAGAAATACTCAGCGCCTTTCAAAGAAGGTGGCTATACCTATTTCTACAAGAACGACGGCTTGCAAAATCAGTATGTATTGTATCGCCAGAAAGAAGGCGGGGATCCTGAAGTTTTCCTCGACCCGAACAGGTTCTCTGCCGATGGTACCACATCGCTGGCAGGTATAGAGTTTACCAAAGACGGTTCGCTTTGTGCATTCCAGATATCTGAGGGCGGTTCCGACTGGCGCAAAGTGATCGTTCTGGATACCCGTACCAAACAGCGCCTCGACGATACGATAAAAGATGTAAAATTCAGCGGCCTGTCATGGAGAGGCAATGAAGGTTTTTACTACAGCAGTTACGATAAGCCCAAAGAGGGCAGCGCGCTCTCAGGCAAAACACAGATACATAAATTATACTTCCATAAGCTGGGCACTCCTCAGTCGGCAGACCAGCTGGTGTTTGGTGGCGATCAAACCCCGCGTCGCTACATAGGCGGCGGCGTTACAGAAGACCAGAAATACCTGGTGATATCGGCAGCCAATGCGACTTACGGCAATGAGCTTTACATAAAGGACCTGTCCAAAGCAGACAACCCCATCGTGCCTATCGTCACAGGCTTTGAGCACGAGCAGGATGTTGTTTATGCGGAAAACGGTAAGCTGTACATCATTACCAACCAGAAAGCGCAGAACCGCAAACTGGTAGTTGTAGATGCCGCTACACCAACACCTGAGAACTGGAAGGACCTGATCAAAGAAACAGGGTATCCGCTTACTGTTTCAACTGCCGGCCGCAAGTTGTTCGTTCAGTACCTCGAGCACGCAGTTTCTAAAGTATACCAGTACGACCTGGACGGGAATAAGGAACGCGAGATCGGCTTGCCCGGCCTTGGCTCTGCAGGTGGCTTTGGCGGCAAGCGCGAAGAGACAGAGCTGTATTATTCTTATACTTCTTATGTATATCCTCCCACCATCTTCAAATATGATATCGCAAGCGGGGAGTCGGAGGTGTACAAAAAATCGGGAGTAAACTTTGATCCTTCGCAATACGAAAGCAAACAGGTATTCTATCCTTCTGTAGATGGTACTTCCATACCCATGATCATCACGTACAAAAGAGGTACAGAGCTCAACGGTAAAAATCCGACCCTGCTTTATGGCTATGGTGGCTTCAACGTAAGCCTGACGCCTTCATTCAGCATCAGCAACCTGGTGTTTATGGAGAACGGCGGCGTTTATGCAGTGGCCAACCTGCGTGGCGGAGGTGAGTATGGAGATGGCTGGCACATGGGCGGAACGAAATTGTACAAGCAAAATGTGTTCGATGATTTTATCGCAGGTGCAGAATTCCTTATCAGCGAAAAATTTACGTCAAAGGAGTTCCTGGCGATAGCCGGTGGTTCAAATGGTGGGCTGTTGGTCGGCGCCTGTATGACGCAAAGGCCTGAGCTGTTTCGCGTAGCCTTCCCCGCAGTAGGCGTGCTGGATATGCTGCGCTATCATAAATTCACTGCTGGCGCAGGCTGGGCATACGACTACGGAACTGCAGATGATAACAAGGAAATGTTCGACTACCTGTACAAATACTCGCCGGTACACAATACAAAGAAAGGAACCTGCTATCCTTCAACTATGGTGACGACGGCTGATCATGACGACAGGGTAGTGCCTGCGCACTCATTCAAATTTGCCGCTGCATTGCAGGCTGCGCAAAGCTGCAACAACCCCGTGCTGATACGCATTGAGACCAAAGCAGGGCACGGAGCGGGTAAGCCAACATCCATGGTAATAGCAGAGCAGGCCGACAAATGGGCTTTCCTTTTGTGGAATATGGGGCTAACCTATAAAAGATAGTAATTGTCGAAAAGAAAAGCCTCGTCCCGCAATTGCGGGACGAGGCTTTTTTATACTCTTTACACACCAAGGTCGCGCACAGAATTGCGTGTCATTATTTTGAAAAGGAGAAGCATGAATACGGCAGAAACAATGTTGACGGTGATGGCTACGGCATCCGTAAGCAATCCCATCCACACAGAGATATTGGCTATGAGGATGAGCAGAAGCATGCTGAAGAAATAATAATAGACCACGCGTTTGATTATATCGCCACCCGTTTGCGAGCGAACCATATTGCTGCGTATCTGCGGCAGGAATTCAGGGTAATCGCGTTCCAGTTTCACGCCCTCTCTGAAGGCAGCATGCAATAATTCATGGTAGACCTTCAAATCGAGCAGCCAGAGTACGAAGATGCCGATAGAAGAAGCAAGAGCGATGCCCATCACCAATGTCCATGGTGGAAGAATGAGCTGATTCTCACGGCTTAATACGAAACCGATCGCGCCCAGCGCCACCAGCAGCCATTGAGATGCCAGCTTGCGGTACTCCAGCTCCAGCTGGTTGAAATGGCGTTCTTCTTCCCCTATATGGTCGATAAGCGCTTTTACCTGGTCAAACGATAATTTTTCCATAGCGCGGTTGTTGGTTGATTATTTTTTACAGCAGGGATCCAGTTTTTCGTAGGCGTTAGTGTCTGCCTTCACGTCGTCGGCATCAAATCCCACTTTTGCTATCGCTTCCCTGATCTTTTCGGGCGATGTCTTTTGCGGGTTGTACACTACGCTCAATGTTTTTGTTTTTTCGTCAATGTCCACTCTTTTTACCCCTTTTTCGGTAAAAGCTGCATTTTGCAGCCTGTCCCCGCAACTTTCGCAACGCCGGCAATGATCACAGTAGATCGATGCTTTGATCTTTACGGTGGATACTTTGCTTTGTGCGGCTGACAATAACCCGATTGTCATGTAGAACGCCACTAATGCTATCTGTTTCATTTTTTTTCGCGTTGTGCCAAATTACGAGGTTTCATTCAATCCTTTGTGTTCCCGTTTCAGCAACCAAACGGGTTTTAACCGTGGATTTTATATATTTTTGGGGATATGTTGAGGATGATGGCCATATGCTGTTTGTTCATCTATATAGCCGGTGCTGTAGGGCTGAGGATATCCATCAACTATTGCAATGGCCAGTTAACGGGGATAGGAGTCCATTGCATGGATTATCTGCGATGTTGTGATGACCCGGAAAATGAATGCTGTGACAGCGAAGTCATCCAGGTTCAAAGTACAGACGACCATACCATCGGCGCCAATGACAAATTCCTTCTGCAGCCAATAGCCGCCGTTACTCGCACAACACCCTTCTTTTTTCGTGATAATACCTTTGGTTTTTATAGCCGGCATCAGCTTTGCACTGCCAGGCTGAGGCCGCCTCCTTTACTGGCGTCTGCCGGTAGTTTGTATTTGAAGAATTCAGTTTTCAGGATATGATCGGTTCTGTCGATTTGGCGCACAACAATATTTCAATCCTAAACAGAGCATTTATGAAAAATAAAATACTAGTTCTTTTGCTACTTACCGGTGGCGGTGCTTATGCACAAAGCCCTCTCGACCATTACACTACCAGCACCAACACTTTTAAAGAGATCGCTAATTCAACCCACCAGGTAAATAACCCTCAGGACCTGGATTTCGTACCAGGCCGACAGAATGAATGGTGGGTGCTTAATAAGGAAGCAAATGGTGGCAGCACAGTGCTGATATTTGATGCCGGTCTGCCTACGCAGAGCAGCCAGTTCCGCAGGGATTCACATAACGAACATTTTATGGCGCGTGCTGTAGCTATCGCTTTTGGCGCCAATAACTATTTCGTTACGGCGCAGGAGATACAAAATACAGCCGGGCCGGGCTCTACATTCATGGGGCCGGCTTTATGGTCGAGCGATACTTCCATTTACGCCCGCCAGCACCAGAACAACTGGGTACCCGGCGAGCTCCTGGGAAGCCATATCGATATGCTGCACCAAAGTCCTTATGGCATGGGTGTAGCGCACGACAATGCTAATGTTTACTGGTATTTCGACGGCCACAATGGCAACATCTGCAAGTACGATTTTGCCACTCCCCACGGTGTAGGCGAAGACGATCACTCTGACGGAAAGATCCATCGTTATACAGATGTGACCGTAACGCGCAAGCCCAACGTGCCCAGCCATCTTGCACTGGATGAGGCCAACAAATGGCTGTACATAGTTAACGGCGGCGCCAATAAAGTGATGAGGATGAAAACGAACACAGGCACGGTAGGTGCAACTCTTCCGGTACCGCCTTCCGGAGGGGAGCCGCTGGCTGAGTATAAAGCCGTAACCGGCGCTACCAAAGAAGATGTTGTTACCAGCGGCCTTACATCTCCATCGGGTATCGACTACCGCAAAGACAGGATAGTAGTAAGCGATTATGCAACCGGCAACCTGTATATCTACAACGTAACAACCTCGCCTGCAACACTGGTGGGCACTATCGTTACGGGAGGCCCGGGCGTAATGGGTGTGCGTATAGATTATAACAACAGGATATGGTATGTAAATGCCACTACCAATAAAGTAATGCGCATCGAAAACCCGAACGTACTGGCCATAGACGAGATAACCCCGGCATTGTCTTACGAGGTGTATCCGAACCCTACTTCAGGCGAAGTGACCATTAACCTCAACGACCTGAAAACAGGTAGCAATGCAGAGATCAGGGTATATGACATGACGGGCAGGGCGGTGTACAACACCGCAACAGCAGGTAGCCGTACCACGATCAATACCTCGAACTGGGCAAAAGGAATGTATTCAGTTGCGCTGATCTACAATGGCAGCTCAACTTCAACAAGATTGGTAGTTCAATAGTCTATTTACGATATTAAGCTGCAAAGCCGGGCTCTCGCCCGGCTTTGTTATTTGAAGCGGATATCAGAAACATAAGGATCGACAAGAACTTCATAGCGCCTGTCATTCACAGGTTGAAATGTGTTGAGGTCATATACTGTATAAAAGCCATTACGCCCGCTGCATGGCCCCTGGTGGTGCGGGGCTGGTCCGTCATAATTCTGGTTGCGGCTGAAGACGTAGAAAGTATTGTCCTTTTCATTGACTGCTACGGAATGTGGCTGGTACAGTTTGCCGTCGATGCGTTTCACCATTTCCAGTGTGTTGTAGTTGAAGATGTACACCGAACCTTTGGAGAGCGCCGGCACATTAGCATCTTCCATGCAGGTGATAAATACGTAAGGTTTGCCGGTTGTCATCGTGATGTTGCGCGGGTTAGCGCCTGCGTTCAGCACTTTTATGAGCGCATCATTCGAGCTATTGAAGACACGAACTTCGTTTGTTCTTTCGCAGGCAATGAAATATTTCGATCTGTCGGGTGACATGGTTATCGAGTAAGGATCAGGACCAACACCGGAGGTCTGAGTCAGCGTATTGCCATCAATGCTTATCGTTTTTACGATCGTGTTGGTGAACTTATACAGTGTGTTCCCAAATTGGCTGGTAACATAGAATGTATCAAACGAGCTGTTTGCTGCAAGGCTCATGGGCCTTATCATGTTGGTGTTATTATAGTAAGTCGCCTGTCCTGTGATGGTGTTGACAATGGCCAGGTCAAAATTGTCGTAATTGATCAATGCCAGTTTTTCACCATCGTCCGAAATTTCCATATTCGTCCAGAAACTATTACCGAGGGTGAAGGTGGCGACGATCCTGTCTGTTGCCGCATCGATCTTGTGTATCTTATTGCTGTACCAGAAGCAGGTGTAAACATACCGTCCGTCTTTGGACGCGCGCGTATGGATCAGGGCTTCGGGATAAGGTTTTTCGCCAACCGGTATATAACGCATCACTACGTTCTTCTCTGCATCCACCACACCTAAAATATCGCATACCTGGTGTATGAAATATATCTTCTGCCTCTGTGCCGCGTTGTCGGCAAAAGGAATGTTGCCATCCTTGTCGGGTGCGCCTTCTGCTACCCAGTTCCGGATAGTTAGATATTCCTTCCGGCTTAGCGGCGGATGGTTGAGCGGCATGGTAGGCAGCGCCACAGGGCCAAGCGTAGAATCTGTATTGATGAAATAAAGCAGGGGACTGTAGTCGGTGCTGTAAGGAACAATGACAGCACCGTTATTGCCGCCATCAAACAAGTGGTCCCAGCTATCCAGCAGCAAGCCACCGGCGTTGTCATGGCTGGCTTCATTATGGCAACCGGCCATTGCGCATTTGTTTACGAAGACGGCAGAAACGGCTTCGGGGTAGCTGCCGGATGATGGAGCGTAAACTTCGGGCGCTTTGTGTTTGCAGGCTGCAAGAGCGGTTACCATAATAGCCGATGCAATACATATCCCGTTTATAGGCCTCATAAGATAAAAATAAGATAATTCTGGCTTTTGCGGTTAGATAAAATGGCGTATATTTGTTATTGTACGGTTCTTGATTGATTTCGGACACAATAGAATTCCACCAATTCTTTAATTCTATAAATTCCGGTTCA
>CAMPKG010000078.1 GCA_946887085.1 uncultured Sphingobacteriales bacterium | reverse complement strand
CCAGATATACAAGCGATATTTCGAAACCGCCATTTCCGTTTGAGGCAGCCTTCAGATCAGAATTATTGTAATCATAGCTTACACCAAAACGAAGGCCTTTGTATTCAAGACCGGCGGTGATCATAATTGCATCCTGCAAACGGGTCCATCCGCCCAGGAAAACAGCAGTAGTAAACGACCTTACTTCAGGATTACCAACGATCAGGTGGAATTCGTTACCAGCAACGATCTCCGTAGCTGTAGATTGCGACTGGTACAAAACTGCAGGGCGCAAACTCAGTTTTTCACTTACATAGGCGATGATGCCGGCCTGGCCTGTGAGACGCATTCCAAGGCCAACCTCAGAGCTCGGAGTTTTCATGAAACTCTCCTGCGGTTGATTGATGTTATTTGCGCCTACACCCAGTGCGTAGCCGAAACGGTCGCCAACACTATGTGCCCAGGATATACCAGCGTTCAAAACAAAGTAGTCAGCACGGTTATTAATGCCCGGATAGATGCCGGACGTTCCCGGCTCGAATGTACCATTGTTATATTCGTCCTGAAAATAGAACTTACTCAGGTCAAAACTTTTTTGAGTATAGCCTCCCTGGAACCCAACAGAGATAACTTTATCAACCTTTGCTCCCAAAAATTTGTGATACGCAACTGATGCCAATGCAGACAAATTCTGGAGATTACCATCACCTGCACGATCGTTATATAATTGAAGACCTGCTGCGAGATAATCGTCATGAGAAAGATCGTTCACTATGGGCGCGTCAACTGAAGCAGCGTATGTTTTAAATGGGCTGGTTACCGAGCGCCATTGGTCACGATATATCGCAGCAGCCCTGAGCTTGCCGTTAAAGTTGCCGGTAAATGCAGGGTTTACGATCAATGGAGACGCTGTAAACTGGGTAAAGTGTACGTCTTGCGCTTGTACTGATTGCATTGTTATAGCGAGTGCTGCAACCAGGCCTACACGTCCAAATAAATTTTTCCTGATCATGATATGCTTGCCTTAGTGTTTATCTGATTAAAGTTACGTTTCCTTGTTTTACAAACGGTTTCCCGCTATCCATTATTGCTTCTATCGAATATACATATACACCAACGGGTTGTGGCTCGCCATTGAACGTTCCATCCCAACCTTTATTTACATCATTGGTCTCGAACATTTTAACGCCCCAACGGTTGAAAATACGGAAATATTTCAAAGTTGCAATGCCTTCCTTAATTATTTTTAGCTCGTTGCCGTTGCGTGGCGTAAATGCATTCGGCATATTCATTTCTGTTTCCACGCGATAAATATCGACTGAATCAGTAGTTACACAGCCATTTTCTGTCGTAGCATGTACTATATACCTCGTGTTCACTTCCGGGCTTGCCACCGGATTAGATATATTGTAAGCACTCAACCCAACTCTTGGAAACCAGTCAAAGTACAGGCAGTTGCCTAAGGGGTCGAGCTGAACCGACTCACCGGGATGCAAATTATGTTTTCCGCCCAGCTTTGCTATTGCTTCCGGGTGTACCCTCACTGGTATTATGAATGTATCGCGGCATTTGTTCGCGTTAGTCACATACAGCGTATAGGCAGTCATAGTTGTCGGATACACGGTAACTTCCGGCGTATTTACTTTCGAAATAAATTCGTTCGGCGACCAATCATATAGTATCCCGCCTTCGGCCTTGAAATGGATAGAATCATTAGGACATACCGCCCATGGGCCTTCGGGCTCGAGTTTGGCAAAATCACCAGGATATACAATCACATTAACAATATCAGAATCCTTACATCCCGCCGGAGTTGTGGCAATAAACTTCATGTCGGTTGTATTATCGGAAAAAAAAACGGCATCTTTTTCTTTCTGCCCGTAAGCTAGTGCGTTAGCAGGTGTCCACGAATAATCATATTGCGTGTACCAGCCCGGTGCAACTTTTGCGTGCAGGTGCACGGAATCCCACTGGCACATTTCCCTATCCATACCCGCGTCAATCGTTGGTACAGGTTGCACATCGATATGGAAGCTGTGAACCATATCCGGGCAATTCGGATATCTTGCCGTCACTACATAAGTGTCCGACGTATCAGGTTTAAGTTCGGGATCGATAATGAATGGATTAGAAACACCATTGGTGGGTGTCCACGAGTAATTGAACTCGGTGTGGCCACTCGCCCTTATCTGAATTTTATCTCCGCGACAAATAGCAGTATCCTTATGATCAAAAGTAAAATCATTAGGTAATACTCTAACAAGTATCTGATCAGTTCCATCGCAACCTATTGCTCCGGGATTTACTGTCACAGTATAAGTCTGGTCAATTAGCGGGTTGGCAACAGGGTTTTGTACTGATGGACTGCTAAGACCTACGGCCGGAGTCCATGTATAAGTATATGGTTGATTCTGCGGTGCCACCGAGACATTTAATTGCACAGGGGTATTCAGGCAGGTGGTCCTGTCAGGACCGATATCCACGGTAGGCGTTTCGCGCACCCAAACCTGCACATACTCGTGTGCGGGCGGACAGCCCGAATTTTTCAGCGTAGCACGCAAAGCATAAAACTGCGATGCAGGCGGCGTCACTGTTGTATGAAGCGAAGTTGGGTTGGCAACGCCTGTATTAGGTATCCATTCAAAACTAAGGATAGGATCGCCTTCGCCATCGAGGTTGATCGTTTCGCCCACGCAAATAGCTGTGTCATTCGTGAACACTTTCACATATAGCGAGTCGTAAATATCTAACTCAGCGCTATCGATGATCTGGTTGGCGCTGCAAGCATATGGATTAAACACGCGAAGTTTTACAGTTTTCAAACCTGCAGCAGGGAAGATAGGCACTGCTGTTATCGTACGGGTCGCCTGTGTGGCGCCGGCAAGGATGATAACGCTATCGGGTATCTGCACATAGTCGGTTCCGTTCACCGCTGTACCCACTATTTGATATTTGATAGTTAAAGGTGTTGAAAGTGCCGACGGACGATTGAAAAGGAACGTACCCGGCAGGCACCCCCTTACACAATAAGGACGCGGGTTTGAAAGACCTGCACCACCAATACCTTTAATATTGATGGCATTTGATGTAAGGCTACCCGCTTTGATCCAGGTGCCTGAATCAAGAATACCGTCAGAACCATCTGCAATCGCGAGCTTCAGGTGATATGTAGAACAAGGAATAACAGTGGATACCGCCAGAAATACCTTTGTAAAGCCATTGTGCGTTACGGTGGTACCGTTGCTGTTGTCGACAAAGTATTGAGAAAACGGCGATCCTGTGCCCATAGCCTGGCAGACCGATATGCTGCCGGTGGCATTAGTAATAGTGGGATTGGTAGTACTGTTTACCGTGATAGGTATGTTAGTTCCGGGAATTACCGCGAGATTTTTTGAGCCTACAATGCCAGGGCCTGATAGGAAAAAGCCAAACACATCATTGAAAGACGAACATGAATAGCCAAAATATTCTTCTGATGAGAACACGTAATTGAATTTTATCGTGTCGCCCGTTGGCAGAAAATCAAATTCAAGTGCGCACCTGTCGTATGTATTAACACCAGCGATCGCGTTCAATTGCGCATCGCCGGGTGCACTAAGTGAATACGAAGGAAACAAGCTGGCAGCCCCATTCGCACCAGGTTGTCCGGTGGTAGTGGCGGCGCGGCCACATGTAAGTATAACGCCACTGTCTATCCCAAGATTAGTAGTACCGTTCACACCAAACGTACCGCTTGCGTTAGTCGGACAGTTCAACACAGCATTAAATACAGTAACACCACTACCAGCAAGAGTTTGGGCCATAGTTTGTGCCACAACATTTGCTGTGATGTTGATCTGCGCTTTGGTCGATAAGGTAAAAAACAGCGTAGCCAAAAAAAGACTAAGGGTTGCTGCTTTTTTAGTTAAAATCTTGTGCATTTTTTCAGATTTATAATTTAATAGACAGTACGCATTTTTGAAATGGTTTGTTAAAGAACGCACCTTTCCACATATAAAAATATTATTTTTACGATAATCAACCAATTATTTCTCACTTCACAACGGTTAAATATTCATTTTTTTAACCATAGGTTAAAAAGAACGTGAAAAAAGTGGACAACTTTTGTCCACCTTTAATCAATATAGTTTTTTTGTATCTATGCTTCTTCCATCTCTTCCTCGTCTACCATACGCTCATCTTCCTGCGCCGCCAGTTCATTAACGGTTTGCGCTACCTGATTCAGTATCTCATCCGTATTGGATTCCTGCTCCAGTATCTCCTCAAAAATCTGCTCGCAAGTGGTATATCCCAATGTTGCCGCGAATGCCCGCAGCGATCCGTAGGCTGCTATTTCGTAGTGTTCCACCTTCTGGGCAGAAACTATCAGCGCAGCATCGCGGGCCGATCCTTTTTCAAACTCTTCTATTGCTTCAGCGCCTTCTTCTACTAAACCATCCATAGCGGGACATTTCTTACCGACGGCTCGCATTCCAAGCTCCTCAAATGCCTCTTCCAACCGGGCAATTTGCTCTTCCGTTTCCGCTTTGTGTGTTTCAAAAGCTTGCTTTAACTCTTCATTCTCAGCCGCCTTTGACATTTTATTCAGCGCCTTAACCAATTGCTTTTCAGCATAGTAAATGTCTTTAAGGCCATTTTTCATCACTTTTTCAAGTCCTTCTCTCGAAGACGAAGATTGCGAGGATGCACTCCGACTGGAAGTCCGGCCTGAGCTTTTTCCATTAGTGGATGATTTTGCATGGCCGTTAGACGAGGCGCGGCCATTAGCAGAACTTCTGCCATTAGATCTTTTCATAGCAAGATGATTTTTGTAAGTGAAATTTATGTCGATATATAGCAAGATGATAATTAGGCCCTGCAGTATTGTGTCTGTGCAGTTTCCGGGGTAGGAGCTGCGCTTACAAGGGTGCCTCCGGGCGCACAATTCCGCCCAAAAGCAGAATTGAACTCCGAGGGTTCTATATAGCGGCTACTGGGTTCGGCGAGTTGTATTTTCTCTTCCGATTTCCGGCTGCCGAATATTTTTTCTAATATTTTTTGCAACATGTTGCTATTTGTTTTGGAGATCGTTCTTACTTCTTCGACTTTAAAAACTAGTGGACGCCCGGATTAGCTGGTTCTGTACCGGGTTCTGTACCCGGTTCTTTACCAGGGGTCGGATCGTCTGGCTGAGGATTTCGCTGACGCTCCACATCCACCTGCCCCAGGTCGCGCTCGTTATTCATGTCTTCCCGTTCCTTGTTGATCTCCTGCTGCTCACGGTTCGGATCATAGCCTGCCGCGCCTCCGCCTTGCTTTTTGTCGCCTGTCGGAGAATCCGGTTGACTAACATTAGCCAGGCGTCCTGACTCGTTTCCGTAGTTGGAACCGGCATTAGCAGTATCGCCCTGTTTGTACACCTGACCACCCAATTGCGAAGAACCCTGGCCGAAATTTGTACCACCTTGAGCGGTAGTACCGGCGCTGAACGCAGATCGTCCCTGGTCTGGTGTTTCAGATGCGGGACTATTAGCTTTTTTTGAATTCTTGTCTTGACCAGGAGTGCTCATAACAATTTGCTTTAGGAACGGCAGTCATCAGTCAAAAATATTGTGCCTTATGGAAATTGCTTTGAAATGCCTGCCTGTTGGGCATTTACATGGGTAAGCTGTTGAGATAATTCCTCAATGCCATGAGACTCATTTGCTATATTCTACATAATCCGCTATCTTCAGCTATTAGCAGTATTTTAACTATCGAAACGGCCATACACATTAAGAGTTCAAATTTATCGAAGACTTATTTTCATAACTTTGCAACGCATTTCGCGGGAATGGAGGAAATTTTTATACTTATAGCAGAGGACGATGCGGATGACCGCTTCTTATTACAGGCCGCTTTTGAAGAGAACGGCTTTACGGACAAATTGCACTTTGTTGAAAATGGGGTTGAGGTGCTTGAATATCTGCAATCTTTGGTTGCATCAGGTAACAACAACTATCCCCGATTCATACTTTTGGACCTGAACATGCCCAAGAAAGACGGGCGGGAGGTTTTGAAAGAACTTAAACAGCACCCACAGCTCAAGAACATCCCCGTTGTTATATTCAGCACCACAAACAACGAACAGGAAATGAGGCGTTGTTACGAGCTTGGCGCCAACTCCTATATCACTAAACCTAACAGCTTTGAGAGTTTGTTGAAAACAGTAGCGGCATTGAGAAGTTACTGGCTTTATTCAACTAATATTCCTGCCTGATAAGGTTGATTATTTGCATATAGTTTAGATTTGCAGGCATCCTTTTTGTTGCTATTAAATTAGAATGGCAATTTCTGTCAGAATAACATAGTAATTTGCGATAATTAAGGAATGTTGTACTTTGCAACTTGCTTTACGCATGAATTTTAATATAACCAAGAATATGCCTGGCCAGCAAAAAGTTCTGATAATAGACGATGAGATCGACCTCTGTTTGTTGTTAAAAAGTTACTTTCTTCGAAAAAATTACGAAGTATATCTTTCACACACGCTCGAAGAGGGTGTCTCGTTTCTAAAATCCCTCAGGCCAAACATGATCTTTCTTGACAACAATCTTCCCGATGGCACTGGCTGGAGTGTAGCGCCAGGTCTTGCGCGCGAATATCCGGATATGCACATCAATATGATCAGTGCATTTCATCCTCAATTACCGGAAATGCCTAAAGCAGCCAAATACAGCGTAATAGAAAAACCTATTAGCTTCAACGACCTTGATAAACAGCTGGCGCGTATCTGATCTGAGCATGCCTTTTCTTTATCGATATGTAGCGCAAAAAATTAGCTACAGAAAAACTGTAGCTAATTGAAAAACAACAGAGGATATATGGAGAGAGAAAGAGGCTAATCAACTGTCCCGCGCCTGATAAACCCGAGCAGGAGGGATATAATAGCGATCACTAACAATACATGTATCAACCCTTTGGCACTATACACAAATACTCCCAGTATCCAACCTATTATAAGTATCACAGCCACCAGGTACAGTAACGATCTCATAACTAAAACATTTGGTTATAGAAATGCAAAAAATACTATGCCAGCCCAACCTACGGCCAGATAATGCAAATCCGCCGCACAATTGCCGTTATACATACATAATTGAGAATTTTATTCCACACCGAATATGTAGAAAGCTTCAAATCAATCGCCTGTTATAGAAGCTTTGTGGTAAGCACTAAGCCAGTTTTTTCTCAGAATCTTCGCGAGGTATTTCGCCGGGGTCATTGATCGTATTGGCAAGCGGAAATGTCATTGTAAATATTGTCCCCTCGCCTATTTTAGAGGCAACCTCAATCGTTGCTTTGTGAGCCTGCAGGATATTGAGGGTAAATGCGAGGCCCAGGCCCATTCCGTTTCTTTTTTGTGTAAAGTAAGGCTCAAAGAGGCGCGCGACATTTTCTTCACTGATGCCGCTGCCATCATCTCCAATGGTTAGAATGGCATGTTTTCGAACTTTCTGCAAAGTAATAGTCAGCGTGCCCTTCTGTTCTTCCATGGCCTCTATCGCATTGATGACCACATTCAAAAGTGCGAGTTTCAGCTTCTCTTTGTCAGCAAATATCTGCAGCGGATTATCCGGATATGTCACCTTCAGCTTAATGCGTTTTAGTGTCAACCTGTCGATTGCGGATGAAATAACATCGTCCGTTATTGATTGTACGGTTTCCTCATTCAGTTTAATCTCTGTCGGCCGGGACGTATTCAAGAGTTCCCCTATCAGGTCGCTTATACGCCTGCTGTTCCGGTGAATGATATCCAGATAAAGCAGTGTGGTATCTTCCTTGACCTCTTGCTGCATTTGTTCTACGGACAGCGTGATATTATTAAGCGGATTTCGCACCTCATGCGCCAGCGTACGTACAAGCCGGCCCGCAGCTGCAAGTTTCTCTGCCTGAAGCGATGCTTTCTCTGCCTTCTTCAGATTCGTAATATCGTGAATGATCCCTTGTATATACGTATTCTCGTCACCGTCCTCAAGTGTTGCAGATAAGATGCACGATTTTCTTTCGTCATCATTTGTCTTGAAGCTAACGGCCCAGTCCTCGATCTCCTTCCTGGTTTTGAGCGCCTGCAGCAAAAATTTTTTATGCTGTGCCTGTTCTATAAGATCTCCGAGGTTAAGACCGCGCACTTCCTCCTTGGTATAACCAAGCAATGCTTCGACGGCATCGTTAACATCCCTTATGTTTAGCTTCTCGTCCGTCAGGAATACAACGTCTTTTGACTTTTCAAAAATGCTACGATACTTGCGCTCATTAGCTTTCAGAGCTTTTAACGTGGCGGCACGGTCCAGCGCATAACGGATGCTACGTTCCATCTTTTCGATGGACAGCTCCGTTTTAATAAGGTAATCTACCGCGCCTAATTCCATGGCTTTTATATCCACCTCATAATTGCCCTTACCGGTAAGAAGAATAATAGGTTCCTCGCAATTATTTTCTAGCGCTTCTTTCAAAAGATCGACACCGGACTTCGCCCCGAGTCGATAGTCCACAAAGTACAGGTCATAGGCGCCGTTGACCATATGCTGTAAGGCGTCGGCATAACGCGGACACCAGTCAGTAGTGTACTCAGTACCGGGAATGTGTTTTATATATTCGCTGGTGATGATAAAATCATCTTCGTCATCGTCAACTATGAGGATCCTGTATTTATTGTCGGTCATGCTTGGTTCAGGCTTTATCCATCAAGGGCAGCAGGATAGTAAACTGTGCACCGTCGCCTTCGCGCCCTTCTGCAAATATCACACCTTTATGGTGCTCCACGATTTTTTTACAAATAGCTAATCCTATTCCTGATCCGGGATATTCAGATTTTCCATTCAACCGTTGGAATATCTGGAAAATACGCTCGGAATACTCATTATCAAAACCGATACCATTATCACTTAAGGTAATTTTACAGTATTGACCAGTCAGCGGCAGGTTGTAGGTCAATTTAGAGCTTTCATCTAACTCTGTTGATTCTATCCTGATCAACGGCGCTTTATCCTGTTTTCTAAACTTTAGGGAATTATTGATGAGGTTGGCAAACAATTGTTTCATCTGCGTCAACGACCCAAAAATGGCCGGCAATTTACCTACTTCTACAACAGCACCAGTCTCTTCAATCAATAACTCCAGATCGTTCTTCACCTGGTGAAGAACAAAACTTAGATTCACCGTTTCAAAGGGTTGCGTATCTCTCGACACCCGGGAAAACTCCAGGAGGTTATTGATAAGCGTGCGCATATTCTCTGCTGCAATAACTATCCGTTCCAGGTACATGGCCCCTTCGCCTGCTACTACATTTTTGAATTTTTCTGTAAGACTTCCGCTAAACGTGGTTATCTTCCTGAGTGGCTCCTGCAAATCGTGACTGGCTACATACGCAAACTCTTCCAGCTCTTTGTTAGACCTATTGAGCTCCAGTACGTGTTTTTTCAGGTCCTGCTCTACTCTTCGCTGCTCGGTCACATTCCGAATTACGCCCACCAGTTTAACAGGTGAACCGTCTCTTGCTTTTATAACACGCCCGGTTGCCTGGATGATCTTCACTTTATTCGTAGCCGTAATTATACGGATCTCAAAGTTAAAATCGCTGCCCGTTTGCAAGGCTTCATTAACAACACGATTCGCCAGCTCCCTATCTTCGGGGTGCGTAATCTTGCTCACAAAATCACGACTGAGATCTTTCTGAGAACTGTCTATTTCGCAAATGTCGTAAATGCTGTCCGACCAAAAGACGTTGTCAACGCCCATTATCCATTCAAACGTGCCAAAATCGAGATATTGAAATTGCTCAAAGAACAACTCACGTGAATCGTAAGACAAAAACGGAATCGCATACTTTGACACCTCAGGAAGGAGAAATAACTGGACCTTGCCGGGAGATCCATTGAATGTTGCAGTATAAATATGCCACATCAGGCTATTTGTGCTGCCTTTCAGTTGGTAGCTTGCGTGTCGGTTTCGAGCGTATTCATCCTCATCGGCATACTTCATCTGTACCTTGAAACGCTGCAGGTCACGTACTTCAAACAAGTCAAAAAATGAAAAGTTGGGCTGAGCCACGACCGAATGGTCGACGCCCAGTTTTTCATCAAATTTGCCTGGTTTGTATAATAGCTGTCCGCTCTGGGAATCGATAAGCAATACCACACCCGGACCAGAGGCGATCAATTGCTCCGGCAAACTATCATGCAATACTTCTGCATCAACTGATGCGGCATTCTTATTGGGATGAGCGGTTTGCATTATGTAACTGCATTTGAGTAAAGACTCCCGGACAACTTGAGCGACAGCAGGCGACCTGACGTCACCTGATCTTATCAGTCCATTTTAAACGCTTTGAACTGCTTCATCTTGTTGTACAACGTCTTCCGATCGATATTCAACAGTTTGGCTGCCTTACTTTTATTGAAGTTCGACTGTTTTAATGCGTCCAGTATTACCTCGTATTCCGCGTCGAGGTTGGCGCTTTTCAATTTGTTCTCGAAAGGTACATTCCCTCCCGGATTTCCCACTCCTGAAAGTGACGGCTCTGCAGGCGTGGATACTGAGGAAGAAGGAGAATCAAACTGCAATTTCTGATAGTTGCTTATTTCAAACGGCAATGATCGTACTTCTACATACTCCCCATCGGTCAGCAGCGTTGCGCGCTTAACGACATTCCTTAGTTCACGAAGATTACCGTACCAAACGTAGTTGTTCAGAATATCCTGTACGTCCTTAGAGAAGCCTTTCACCGTTTTACCCAACTCTGCGTTGGTCACCTGCAGGAAGTGGTTTGCGAAAAGCATGATATCATCTTTACGATCGCGCAATGGCGGCACTTCTATACTGAACTCGTTGAACCTGTGATACAGATCTTCCCGGAATTTGCCGGTCCGGGTAGAGTCCCACAGGCGTTCGTTGCTGGCTATGATAAACCTGAGGTCAAGCTCAATGTCCTTGTTGCCACCTACCCGCCTGATCTTACGTTCTTGTACGCAGCGCAGCAGGGAAACCTGGATGTCGTATGAAAGATTGGCGATCTCATCAAGGAAAATGGTGCCGTCATTTGCCAGTTCCATGCTACCGATCTTTTGATTGAGTGCGCCGGTAAATGCTCCCTTTTCGTGACCAAACAACTCGCTACCCGCCAATTCTTTAGACAATGCTCCGCAATCTATTGCCACGAATGGTTTATTTGCACGCTTGCTTTTTTTATGTATTTGCTGCGCGATAGCCTCTTTACCGCTACCGCTCTCGCCATAGATGATGACGCTATAGTTGGTTGGCGCTACGAGATCTATCTGTTTCACGATATGCGCAAATTCAGGACTGTTGCCCATGATATATTTGCCTTCGGTATGGCCCATACTTTGCTTCCCTTTAGCCACAGGAGCAGTCGCAGCACCGTTTGTTTGCGGTACATATGCTTTGGCCGGAGATGCGTCCCCTCCTTCATCTGAAAGTGCCTTCTTGATCGTCAGCAAAATCTCATCAGGAAAAAGTGGTTTGGTCACATAATCGTATGCTCCGAGTTTCATTACCTCTACGGCATCTTTCACATCGCTATAACCTGTGAT
>CAMPKG010000077.1 GCA_946887085.1 uncultured Sphingobacteriales bacterium | reverse complement strand
ACTCAGGGGCTTTTCTTATAAGTAATGGTTGATTACCTGTTCCATTTAGAATACTTCTCGTTGTTCACGCCGAAGTCGTTAACCTTACCGTCCGGTTGCTTAACGGTGTAGTGTACACGCAGCTCAGCATTTTTGCCGTAGTGCTTGCTCTCGAAAAGATAGCCGGTGCCTTTTATTTCATATCCCTCGATCGTTTGCTGGGGGATATACAATGTATCACCCTTTACACGGATGTTCACATTGCTGATGAACTTATTGTAGAAATTTTTGATGGTCATGTCGGTCATAGTAGCGCCCGGTTGTACCACCACGTCATAAAATGCTGGCATTGAGGCTGATCCATGTTCTTCCACCGTCCAGACACCTTCGTATTTGTCGCGGATGATGGTTTCGCACTGGTAGCCTTCATAGCCTGTGGGGCAAATGCAGGTGCCTTCTTTACACACACCACCATAAGCACATACAATAGCCTTGCATTTATCGGGTTTGCAGGAAGAATATGTAACAGCTCCGAAAGCTGAGATGGCACCCAGGGCTGACAGAATAATAGTTTTTAAACGGCCTTTCATTAGCTCAGATTATTTTTTTATTCGAAGCTTAAAGATAATCGAAACAAATCTAAAATGCAACAGCGCATGAAATTTATGTTATTACCAGAAGTCGGTAAGCCGCTATGGCCCTATGGCAGCGGGTTTCGCCGGGTCCAACAAAGTTTGGTCAGCGCTCTACTTCGGCTTTGTAAGCTCTAATACCCTTAAAGATGGCATAGGCTACATCGTGCTGGCCTTTGGCCGAGTTCAGGTAGGTTTCTTCTTCGGGGTTGTTGATAAAACCGATCTCTACCAGCACTCCCGGCATGGCACTGCCGGCCAATACCTCTAATCCCATTTGTTTTACTCCTATATTTCTCCTTCCCTGCAGCCCAAACTGGTTTTGTATAGCTGTGCCCAGCGTTACGCTCCGGGAGAGGAAGGCCTGTGAATACTGCGCGATGATAATAGCAGTCTGCGGGTCATTTATGTTGAGCAGGCCCGGCTCCTCCGCTATATTCTCGCTGTATTCACCAATGGCGTCCTCTTTTTCAGAGTTGCGGTGCAACCCCAGTACGTAAGTTTCCGTACCGCTTGCCTGCGTTTCCGTATGCCGGATGGTTTTATACACGGGAACTTTCACTTTTTTCTTTCCTTTTTTCACGGTGCGCGTGCCGGTTTTGATCCGCTGGACCCTGGCCGCGGTAGAGTTGACGTGTATGGAAACAAAAACATCGCCTGCCGCCCTATTGGCCATCTCGTGGCGTTCGGGCAGCGTCGGGTAGACATCCGTGGTGCGGGTATAAATAACCTGCACACCGGGCAGGCTGTCTTTGATCATTTTGCCCAGTCTCAGTGCTACGTCCAGCGTCAGGTCTTTTTCATTGGAGAATTTCCCCCTTGCGCCAACGTCCTGCCCGCCGTGACCCGCGTCCAGCACAATTTTTGTTATCTTTTTACCGTTAGCCAACAGCAGCCCCGGTAGCATAAAGCCTATGAACAGAAGAAATAAAAGCCTGGTTCGCATTCGTTTATCGTGTGATCTTAGATGAGTAATCAATACAATTTCATGAACCCTAAGCGGCAAATGCCTAAATTTGTGCACTTCATGAACCTGTGCGGTAAAATTATTCCAAAATTTCAATTGATACACTGCCTCACCCCCTTATTGGTAGTGTTTTTTACCTTGTCTTTAACAAAAACTGCTCATTCGCAGGCGGTTACACAACCTGATTCTACCAATGTATCGTACAGGCGGTCTGTAAATACGGTTCAACAAGGAAAGATAGCTATACAACCGGACAGTATTCCACGCATTTTGATAGCGGCAGACAGCATCGAGGTACCATTTGATTCTTTGGGAATAGATACCACGATAGCCGATAGTGTGAGCCGGAAAAACCTTGAAGAAACTTTGGGTATCCGTATTTCTCCCGATGCACTGCCTTCTGTTGTTACATCTACTGCCAAGGATTCTGCGGTGATGGATATGAAGACCAACCAGTTTTATCTCTATGGCGACGCGCAGGTAAATTATGAAGAACTTCAGCTGAACGCCGGCGAGATCATTTTCGTGCAGGATAGTAACCTGGTAACAGCTGCCCCGCAATTCGATTCGTTAGGGCTGCCGCTGGCAAGACCATCATTTACGCAGGGCCAGGAAAAGTTTACCTACGATTCCATGCAGTATAACTTCAGAAGCAAACGGGCCATCGTTCGCAATGCGAGGACGCAGTACGGCGAAGGCTTTGTGCATAGCGAACAGGTAAAACGAAATCCCGATCAGTCAATATTCGGCCTGCACAGTGTATATACCACCTGCGCGCTGGATACGCCGCACTTTGGCATCCTCGCGCGCCGGATAAAGGTGATACCTAACAAAGTAATTGCCAGCGGACCCGCAAACATCGCCATTGAGCAGGTGCCTACGCCTATATTCCTGCCTTTCGGTTTGTTTCCTATTTCGCAGGGGCAGCGCTCCGGTTTCAAGCTGCCGATGTACACTATCGAGGAGGCGCGTGGTGTGGGCTTGCAGCAAGGTGGCTATTATTTCGCTGTTAACGATCATGTGGATTTCCTTGTTACCGGCGATGTGTATTCGCGGGGCAGTTACAATGTAACCGGCATCAGCTCGTATAATAACCGCTACCGTTACTCGGGCGGACTGTCGCTTGCCTACGCTTATAATAAAAGAGGAGAGATATGGGAACCGGAAGGCGGTATCAATAAAGACTTCCGGGTAGACTGGCAACACAGGTCGGATCCTAAATCGCGGCCAGGTGTCAACTTCAACTCATCGGTTGTGTTTGGTACGTCTACCTTCAACGATTTCAACAGTTATACCGTTAACCAGATACTGCAGAATCAATACCAATCGAATATCAGCTACCAGAAAGCCTGGCAGAATAAACCATATTCGCTCACCGTAGCTGCAAGACATAGCCAGAACAACGGCACAAGACAGGTGGATGTAACGCTACCGGAGATCAACTTCTTCGTGGCACAGTTCAATCCATTTCAGACCAGGAACAGCAGCGGTTCACGTTGGTTTGAGAAGATCACTGCCTCATACAACCTGAATGCGATCAATAAAATAGCCTTCATCGATACTAATTTCAGTTTCAATACGCTTGCATTGAACGATTTTGACAATGGTATCAAACACAACATACCGATAAGCGCATCTTACAATGTGCTGCGGTTCATTAATATGACTTTCGGCGCCAACTATAACGAATACTGGCTGACCAAACGTACTTATCGGTTCTATGACCAGTTGGAGGATGACCTGGACACTACTGAATATCGCGGCTTCTACACAGCCCGCGATTTCAATGCCAATACCACTTTGAATACAAGGATATATGGCCTTAAGCTGTTCAAAAAAGGAAAGATTATGGGGATACGCCATGTGCTGACACCAAGTACCGGCATTACCTTCACGCCCGATTATGCGGCATCGCCTTTTAATTACGGATATGAAACAATTACCGATGCTGCATCGCCCCCCAGGTATTTTTCAGTTTATGAAAACTCAATCGGGTATACACCCAGCCAGCAGTTTGGCGATTTCAGCAGCCTGCTGAACTTCGGCCTCGATAATAACCTCCAGATAAAGGTCCGCACAGACAAAGATTCTACCGGTTCCCGCAACATCAGGCTTATCGATAATTTCAGTATCAATACGTCTTACGACCTGGCTCGTGACAGTTTTAAATGGAGCGATATTTCCATGCGTTTTGCCACCAACCTGTTCAATGTGCTGAATATACAGGCGGGCGCCGCATTCGACCCTTACGACTATGATTTTACCAACAACCAGCGTATTGACCGTACTATGTGGGATGCTGGAAAGGGGTTTGCGCGTTTTAGGACCGCAAACGCCAGCGTTGGCGGCAGCCTGCGGTCAATAACGGACAAAAAAGATGACGAGAGCCCGGGAAGGCAGAATGAAGATGTACAAAGGGCGCTTTCTTATGGCCGGTATAGCAACTATGTTGATTTCAATATTCCATGGAACCTGAACTTCAGCTATAATATCCAGATCAACAAGCAGTTTCTGCCGGAGTCAAACAAGGATACTGTTACGTTCAATCATATGTCCATGTTCTCAGGCGATGTAAACATTACACCGAGGTGGAAACTAACCGTTTCCAGCGGTTATAATTTTGGTACAAAAGAGCTTTCAGTTACTGAGATCAATATCTATCGCGACCTACATTGTTGGGAAATGAGATTAGGAACAGTTCCTTTCGGCCCAAGTAAAAACTTCAACTTCACACTGAATGTAAAAGCCCAGATATTACAGGACCTGAGGCTGATACGCCGCCGCGACTTCCGTGATGCTTTACAATAGCATTAATAATTAGCCGCTTTTGCGCCATTTGATTATTTTTGCACCACGTTTCTCAAAAGAATTATAATAATATCTATTTATGGCAATAGTTGACCTGGTAATGCCCAAAATGGGAGAAAGTATAATGGAGGCTACCGTTTTGAAATGGCACAAGAAAGCCGGTGAGAAGGTGCGCATGGACGAGACCGTGCTGGAAATAGCCACGGACAAGGTGGACAGCGAAGTACCCTCTACTGCCGAAGGAACCATTACCGAGATACTGTTCAAAGAAAACGATGTAGTGCCTGTAGGTACTGTCATTGCCAAAATAGATACTGTTGGCGCGGGCGCTCAAGCTGCGCCACAGCCCGCAGCACCCGCACAACAAGCGCCACAGGCAGCCCCCGCGCCTGCTCCGGCCACTCAGCCGGTAGCGCAAGAATCCGCTCAACCTGTTCAGGCTTCTGAAGGTGCGCGTTTTTATTCGCCGCTGGTGTTGAATATTGCCGGCAAAGAGGGCATCGGCATGGCCGAGCTGGAAAGAATACCGGGCACGGGCAACGAAGGCCGCGTAACCAAAAAAGACATCCTTAACTATGTAGCGAACCGTGGCAACGGCGCAGCTGCTCCTGCAGCCGCTCCTGTTCAGCAACAAGCCCAAGCTGCTCCGGCGGCACAAACTGCAACTGCCGCACCCGCCGGCTATGGCAGTAATGTGGAGATCATAGAAATGGACCGTATGCGCAAGCTGATAGCAGACCACATGGTGCGCAGCAAGGCCACTTCGCCGCACGTAACCAGCTTTACGGAGGCTGATGTGACCAACATCGTTAACTGGCGCGATAAGGCGAAGAAAGAATTCGAAAAAAAATATGGCGAGAAGATCACCTTCAC
Source organism: uncultured Sphingobacteriales bacterium (assembly GCA_946887085.1). The sequence goes on along the minus strand of CAMPKG010000077.1, from coordinate 6,339 downwards.
CCCGATCTTCATGGAAGCCATTGTTAATTGCATCCGCAAATTCCCGATGATCAACAGCAGTGTCGACGGCGATAAGATCATCGTGAAAAAAGATATCAATATCGGTATGGCTACAGCCTTGCCAAGCGGCAACCTGATAGTGCCCGTTATTAAAAATGCCGATACCAAAAACCTGCTCGGCCTGTCGAAAGACGTAAACGCACTGGCTAACTCGGCAAGGAATAATAAGCTGAAAGCAGACGACACGCAGGGGGGCACGTTCACCGTTACCAACGTAGGTACATTCGGCAGCCTGATGGGTACGCCGATCATCAACCAGCCGCAGGTAGCTATCCTTGCCGTTGGCAGCATCAAAAAACGCCCGATGGTTATGGAAACGGAACATGGTGACGTGATCGCCATCCGTCACATGATGTACCTGTCGCTGAGCTATGACCACAGGATAGTTGATGGTTCACTGGGGGCTAGTTTTCTGACAGCAGTAGCCAACGAACTGGAAGCTTTCGATCCGCAAAGAACCGTGTAATTAAGATCTATTGTGGCACAGGGTCGAAGGGCCCGCGGCCCGCGCCTATTTCGTAGGTGAGTATCTGGCCGTTGTTGCGGATAACATATACGTATACCAGCTCGGTTCTGCGCGTGCCGTTCAGGTCATAGGAAACCGATATTTCGCAATCGTTGGGGATCTTTATCCAGGCAGATACCTGCTGACCGGGCCGCATATGTTTGATCCTTTTTTCCTCGCAGCCAAGTATGGCTATGTTTTTGATCTCCATATGATGCTCGTTGACGAAAGTGATCCGCATAGTATTGGATAACATGAAGGCAATCCAGACATAAAGCGCCGCTACAGGGAGGTTGAGCATCATGTAGCCAACCGATGTAAACAAACGTTGGCGGTTTTGTTTGTCCCTGATTGCTGTTATTATTATCCACACGATAACCCCTGCATTAACCAGGGCAGCCACAGTGCCAAACGCCAGTCCCAGGAAGCTGACCCCAAAAGCAGAAGTAAGAAAATACAGGAATAATATCAACGTGCCGCCGATGAAAGTGACGACGGCGATAGTGGTAGCTGCAGATATCAGTCTGTTTACCGGGTACATCAGAACGGTAAGATAACAGGAATTCTGCTTTTATAGCATCAGAGATTTTCCAGCGTAGCCAGGTTCAGCGGTTTTGTGATGAATTTCAACACATAAGGATCGCTGAGTGCTTTTTGCCTGTCGTTGGGCTGAAGGGATGATGTGAGTACAATAATGTTTCTGCGCTTGATGCCTTCGGGGAGGGTGCCGTGTTGCTCGAGGAATTCAAAGCCCGTCATGCCGGGCATATGTACATCAAGAAAGATAAGTTCGGGAACATCGCTGCCTTTAAGAGTAGAAAGATATTCGAGGCCTGCCTGCGCAGAACCGAAACTCGTAACCTGCTGCGCAAAGCTGCATTTTTGCATCAATTTCTCGGCTATCATCCTGTCAAGGTCTGTATCGTCTATGATCAATACCTTGCCGTACTTAAAAGACATTCGCAAAAGTACCCCCTTCTGCGTCCCGTTTTTCAAATGAAGGGCGGGTTTGCAAATCAATAACAAAGCCGTTAACAAATGGTAATCAAAAATATTTCTTTCCGTTATATGGCTACTCCACTATGCCGTTTTTAACTGCATATAAAACCAGCCCGGCGGTATTGCGCACGCCGATCTTCTCCAGCAGGTTGGCGCGGATGCCTTCCACTGTCCGTGCGCTCAGGAAAACTTTTTCGCCTATTTCGGCGGCGGTATGTTCCTGGCAAATGAGTTTCAGCACTTCGGTTTCCCTTTCGTTGAGTTTAATTTCCGGTTTAAAGCGCGGGCTGGCTTTTTCTTTTTTTACCAGGCTCTTGAGCATGGTATTGCTCACCAGGTCGTTGAAATAATAACCTGTTTCGTATGCCGAGCGGATAGCCGTTTTTATTTCGTCGGGCTCGGCATTTTTTATGAGGTATCCGTTGGCGCCGTTCTCCATCAGGTGAATGATGAAATGCTCATCGTCGAACATGGTCAGCATGATGATCTTCATGTCAGGATAAAGCTTCCTGATCTCTTGTGTCGTTTGCATGCCGTCCATCTCAGGCATTTTCAGGTCGAGCAATACTACGTCCGGCTGCTCTTTTTCCAACAGTTGCAGCAACGAAATGCCATTGTCAGCTTCGCCAATACATTCTATCGCGCTTTCGTCGCTGAGTGCGAAACGCAGGCCCTGGCGGAATATCTTATGGTCGTCGGCTATAGCATATTTTATCGCAGGCATGTCAGGAAGTTTTTTCGTTTGAGATCTGTAAAGGGGCTGTGATGTCTATAGTAAACCATTCTCCCTCTTTCCCAAAAAGAATGGAAGCGTTGATGGATTTTAACCGGTTGACGATATTCTTCAGGCCGATAGCGCCTTTTTTGTAAACAAGGTTCTCAAATTCTTCGTGCACCAGGCCATTGCCATCGTGACTGAGTTTTACATTCAGTTCCCCGTTTGTGTTTGTCTGCATGGTGATATTGGTAGCCTTGCCATGCTTGATGCTGTTATTGATCAGCTCCTGCACTATGCGGTATATAGATAATTCCAGCTGTGCATCCAGGCGAGGCAGGTCTGCGAGTTTTACGTAGATGAGTTTTACGATGCCGGTCTTGCTGATGATCTCGGATAGAGACTGTAGCGAGGTTTGCAGGCCAAGATGATAAAGCGTAGTAGGCTGCAGCTTATGCGAGATGCTGCGTATCTTTTGTATGCTTTCATCGAGCAACTCCTTCGATTGCTGGATGGCCTCGTCGGTGGTCTCAGTTTCTTTTTTGTGGAGGAAGAGGCGGGCGGAGGCCAGCGTGGCGCCTACGTCATCGTGCAGCTCGGTGGCTATGCGCATACGCTCCTGCTCCTCGCTTTGTATGCTGGCCTGTATCAGCTCCAGTTCTTTTTCCTCTTCTATCTTTTTCAGCTCCACCTGGTGGCGTATCACCCTGCGCTGGTACATCACCACGAAGAGGATGACCCCCATGGCCAATGCGAGCATGGCGATGATGCCGATTATGATGAGACTAGTGAGATTCACGGGGTGCAGGTTTGTAATGATATAAAGCTACAGCGATGAGGATGTTTTTGGTGATGTTGAGGATTTGGAAGATGCTGAACCATGCGGAAAGGAACAGCTCCCTATTTATCTTGAAAAGATAATCCATAAACAAAAATAACAGCAAGTTGCCCGAAGCATAAATTGTCAAACCAGTATTAAGCCAAAAAAAAGATGAACGTTCAAGATAAACCTCCTCCTGATTTTTGAGAAGATTATAAAATCCAAATATGCCGTATGTAATGTACGTTAATGAAAAAATGCTTGTTCCAATAATATTAAAGTCTGAAATTGTCCGTATAAAAAGTGTTCCAATGAATCCAGATGAGAGCGTTGTAGTCAATATTATGAAAGCTACTTTCGATGCAAATATTTTCTGACGATAAAGAAGGCTTATAAGCCAAAATTCAGTTAGAATAAAAAGGTTCCCAGCAATCGAATGGTTGACATGTGCCACGCGTTTGAAGTAAAAGACTAGGAGGTCAAAGATTAAGCCTACTAATGGGTATAACCATAGGAGACTTAATCTTTTTTTGATGCCGCTCAAAAGAGGGATTAGAGGGGATAGTATGGACAAATAGAGGAGCGTCAATTTGTAATTGTTATTCACATACTGGAGGCGGAATGTCACTTACATCGTAGTTCTTTGTAGTGCCATTTGCAAATTGAACTTTCATAATTATATCGTTACAATATTGTCCAACGCAATTCAATTTTTTCGCTTTGAAAAAGTAGAAGTTCGTTGGAGTCTGCAGCAATATTCCCTTAAAGAGAGCCACAGAATAACGCACAGGAACTCTTTGATCTTTCTGGCATTTCGTCAGCCGCTTAACTTCAATCCGAATGTCAGAGTTGTCGCCCGGTTTAGTTGTATCTCCTGATATTTGCACCCAATGACTATCGCAAGTAGCTGTATCCATCATCGAGGAAATGCTATCTTTTATTCTAAGGTAGCCGTCGGTGCTGTATCCAGATGTCATATGGCCAAACACAACTGGACGAATTTCGTGGCAACGCGAAATTTGCAATTTGCAACTATCGTTGCACATCTGCGGCATCTTTTCGCAGCTGTCGGGGTAACAATCAAGGGGTGCTGCCATCGACTTAGCAGCCATATCCATCGCAGCGGAGTCATCAGAGGAGAGTGTGGGTCTTGTTGTATCTCCATTGTTTCCATCGCTATCTCCATTGTTGCCATTTCTGCATCGATCGCAGGATGCTACTGCAACGGATAAGACAAGAATACCCAATAATTGAAGAAGTGGTTTTCTCATAGTCGTGTTTTTAAAGTGTGATCAATATGGAATAGTTGATTTGTGAACGTTATTGAGGAATAATAGAGACAGCTACCGTCGGTGCAGAGTTTTGTGTTACAAACCTGTCGCCAAAGGGGAAACTAAAGCTCACACGGAAAGTGGATTTTATAGCGAAACCTACAGTGAACATGTGATAGGAAAAGCCTGATTCACTGTTATACAGCAGGTTTTCGCGGAATACCTTGTTGCCTTTTACATAACTCAGCCTGAGGTTGGCAAAAGGCGTGATGGTATTATTGCCACCTATGAAGTAAACATAAGTTTCCAGTGCAGGGTCAAAATTCCACGCAAAATCCGAACGCTCAGTGCCTATCCTGGGCACATCCACGCCCCCGCGCAGCGAGGCGAACAGCCTTGTGGAGAAACGCCTGCTGTTGCTTTGAATATTCAGCAGCGGGTAAGTAAAGGTGCCCGTAGCATTGCCGCCGCCGCCCAGCAGGCGCTGCATAGCATCCGACTGTATCGTGGTGCTATCCGTCAGCTGGCGGCCTGCTGTGTCCGTGTACACTTTGGTCTCTTTATTGCTGATGAGCGCACCAAAACCAAAACGAATGGGACCAAAATAATCGGAATACAGTTCTGAATACAGGGAAGCCTTGCCGCCATCCGTCGCATACGAGATCATCGTGTTTTGGAGAAACCCTGCGGTGCGGTCGTCGGCCACGCTTTTAAAGAACAGTTGAGCGTCAATATCATTGTACACGAACAGGAAGGAGACAACACCGGAGGACTTAGCCCGGTATTTATATTCCCTGGCGAAATTCTTCCATTGGTTGACCGTATCCATTTGCATTTCGTTCAGTTCGTCCAGTTCCTTCAGCTTTTTGCTTATATCGCCGAGTACTCCGCCTTCTGCCACGATCGCCCGCGAGGCAGAGTCGTAATATTTGTTATATTTCTTTTTCAGTTCCTTCGACACGATTTTGGCGGTCTTGCTGATATCATTGTAGAGAATAATGTCGCTGGTGTTGGATCCCGGTATGAGCACAAAACATGGTGTATCGCCTTTTGTAGTTTTCAGGCCACTGATTGCTGAACTGACCCTTTCGCCCTTTAAAATATGGTCGGGTACTCCCGCGTCGCGGTAAAGTTTGCTCGTTTTCAGTTCTCTGCTGAATGTTATGGGGTGCTGCGCCCGCGCCTGTACTGTAGTGCAAATAGCTGCAATGGCCAGGATGCGGTACAAAGTGCTAATATTCATACTGATGTGGAATTGAGACGTAAGGTATAGCGATATTGTTGATTATCATATAGTATGAATACGCATTTTATCCCACGTATTTCTACGCTTCATTTTCCCGCAGTTCTAACATTGCAGGGGTTTTGTTCCGTCAATAGGTTTGTAAAGTAAACATCGCATGGAAGTGAAACTTAAAGAAGTGATATTGTACATCGTATTATGGGCTGCATTGGTAGCGGGTTACCTTATTGTCAGCCGGATAGACGCCGCAACCAATGCCGTTCACTCGCACACTACCCGGTGACAAAAAAATCCCGGATGCCAGATGACAGCCGGGATCATTTATAAAACCACCCGTATCTTTTTTAGTACACTCCCGGTATAAACCGCCATTTCACTTTCTGGCAATAGGCTACATAGTCGGCATCTTGCGATAAATGACGCTCCTCGGTAACCGCTCGCAGGAAATAGATGATCGTCCACACAAACATGCCGGTCACTACCATCGGGTTATTAGATAACAACGGTATCAGCATCACCCACCACGCGGTTACCTTAGCGATGTATGCAGGGTGGCGAACTATTTTATAAGCGCCTTTTGCAACTATACCGCGGTTGGTAAGGTTGGATGCCCTCGTGCCCAGGGAAACCGATGCCCAGGTGTATACGAACAACAGGAGCAAGATCACCAGCCTCAATGCAAAAGTGCCGTTTATCGACTGGTCGAAATAAGCGTAGGTGTTGGCA
>CAMPKG010000076.1 GCA_946887085.1 uncultured Sphingobacteriales bacterium | reverse complement strand
AAAATTGCTGACCGTGTTCATGTTCTTTACATCATCGACCAGCAGCATAAAGTTCTTGCCGACTTGTTTCAGGCGTGCATTATTCGTGCGTTTCTGGATGTAGGAGAGAATATGGTTGAATATCGGCGATTCGAAATAAGGTGAATCGGGGTTGTTGATGAAATACAGCCTAAGCTGATCGTTCTTCAAAATAAGTTTTTCGAAACCTAGCTCGCAAGCCATGCGACGGCAGTTGATGGTAGTGAACAGTTCCTGTACTGCAGGGGGTATTGGGCCGAACCTGTCGACCAGTTCATCAGCAAACATTTGCAGTTCCTCCTCACTCTCAATGTCGTCCAATTGCGTGTACAATGAAAGACGCTCCGTGATGCTTTCTACATAACTATCAGGTATCAGTATCTCCAGGTCGGTATCTATGGTGCAATCACTTACATAATCTTTCTTTCGGTTCATTTCTTCCGAGAACACATCTTTGAAGTCTGTGTTCTTTAGTTCGCGTAACGCCTCGTCCAATATCTTATGATACATCTCGAAGCCTATTTCCGCGATGAACCCACTTTGTTCACCGCCCAGCAGATTACCCGCACCGCGTATGTCCAGGTCGCGCATAGCTATCTGGAAACCGCTGCCCAGCTCATTGAATTGTTCCAGTGTTTGCAGGCGCTTGCGACTGTCATTCGGCAGCGTGCTCATCGATGGCGCCATGAGGTAGCAGAATGCTTTCTTGTTGCTTCGCCCTACCCGGCCGCGCAACTGGTGCAAGTCGCTTAACCCAAACTGGTGTGCATTGTTGATGATGATGGTGTTGGCATTTGGAATATCGACACCACTTTCTACGATGTTGGTACAGCACAACACATCATACCTGCGCTCGATAAAATCGAATAGCGCTTCTTCCAGCTTATGGCCCTCCATCTGGCCATGTGCCATACCTATCTCCAGGTCAGGACAAAGATTGCGCAGCAGCGTTACCATTTCGGGTAAGCTCTGAACACGGTTATGTATGAAGTAAACCTGGCCACCACGTTCCGTTTCATAGTACATGGCATCGCGGATGGCGTATTCATCAAACACCATTACTTCAGTATGCACAGGCTGCCTGTTGGGCGGCGGTGTATTGATGATGCTCAGGTCGCGTGCATTCATCAGGGAGAACTGGAGGGTACGTGGTATCGGTGTTGCAGTCAGTGTCAGTGTGTCTACGTTTGCCCGCAACTCCCGAAGTTTTTCTTTGGCCGCCACGCCAAATTTTTGTTCTTCGTCTATTATCAGCAGGCCAAGGTCTTTGAACTTCACATCTTTGCCCAGCAATGCATGCGTACCAATGATGATATCTACCTTCCCTTCTTCAACACGCTTCATCGTTTCCTTCTTCTCCTTTGACGATTTGAAGCGGTTGATATAGTCAACGGTGCAAGGGAAATCCTTCAGTCTTTCCTTAAACGTCTGATAGTGTTGGAAAGCAAGTATGGTAGTAGGCACCAGTATAGCTGCCTGCTTGCTGTCACCAACGGTTTTGAAGGCAGCGCGGATGGCTATCTCTGTTTTGCCGAAGCCCACATCACCGCACACCAGCCTGTCCATAGGCGAAGGTTGTTCCATATCGCGCTTTACATCTGCTGTAGCTTTACTTTGGTCCGGCGTGTCTTCGTAGAAGAAGGACGCTTCCAGTTCTGTCTGCAGGTAACTGTCAGGGGCGTGTGCAAAACCTTGAGAAGCCTTGCGTTTCGCATAGAGCTTGATAAGGCCCGATGCAATATCTTTTACCTGCTTCTTGGTTTTGTTCTTCAGTTTTTCCCAGGCATCGCTGCCCAGTTTGTTCACCTTTGGTTTGGTGCCTTCCTTGCCGGTGTACTTGCTGATCTTGTGCAGGGAGTTGATGTTGACGTAGAGTACGTCATTATCCCTGTATATGATGCGCACGGCCTCCTGCATGGCGCCGTTCACTTCTATTTTCTGCAATCCGCTATACACTCCCACACCATGATCGATGTGTGTTACATAGTCGCCCGGCTGCAATTCTTTCAGCGCGCGTATAGTGATCGCCTTGCCTTTGGTATAGGCCTGCTTTACCTTGTATTTATGGTAACGCTGGAATATTTCATGGTCGGTATAGCAAAGAATTTTTTTCTCGTGATCGATAAAGCCTTTGCTGATAGAAGAAGGTATCGGCACGAAATTCAGCTGTGCCTGCAGGTCTTCGAAGATGCTTCTTAATCTTTCCAGCTGCTTTGGGTTCTCGGCAAATATGTATGGTATATACTGTAGCGCTGAATGTTTCTTCAGGTCGTCTATCAGCATGCCGAACTGCCTGTTAAATACAGGCTGCTCATCGGTGGCAAACTGGAATGATGCAGTTGGTTCATCGCCGGTGATCTTCTCCAGCGAGTGGTTATACCACTCCAGTAAGTGCCGCTTCTTCACCTGTTCCTTCCAGTTCTCCGCTGTTTCAAAATCTTCGCGGGTAAATTCCTTCAGCCATTCTTCTTCATGGTCTATAGCTACCTGGCCGATCTTTACTTTTTCTGGCAGATCCTCCTCCATCTTGCCTATGCGCCCGATCGTAAAGTCCAGATCTTTTGCCCAGATCACAGTATTATCAGGCAGGTAATCTAGCAGCGATATTTTCTCCCCGCTTTCAAAATTCGTCTCAATATTCGGCAGAATGGAAACCTGTAACAGCTTTCTTTCAGATAGCTGTGTTTCAGGATTGAATATGCGAATGCTGTCTACTTCATCGCCAAACAACTCTATCCGGTATGGATGCTCATTGCCGAACGAATAGATATCAAGAATGCCGCCACGCATAGCAAACTGCCCTGGTTCATATACGAAATCTTCCCGTTTAAAGCCCAACCCGACAAATCTTTCCAGCAAGGGATATATCTGCAATGTCTCACCCACCTTAATGCCGATCATATTGCCCGACAAGGCCGATGGGTTTATTACTTTTTCAAATAGTGCTTCAGGGTATGTCACCAGCACTTTCTTTCGTACGTTGCCATTGAATTTGGTCAATGCTTCGGTTCGCAGCATCACGTGGCTGCTGTTCAGGTCGTTGAAGTTGCCGGGGCGTTTGAACGAGTCGGGGTAATAACAAATATCCAGTGCACCCGTGAGTTGCTCCAGGTCGTTGTGGAAATAAGCCGCCTCTTCCCTGTCGTTCAAAATGAAGACATGATTGGCATCGCTCAAATGCCATACAGTGGTCGCAATAAAATTGATGGAAGAGCCCCGGAGATTGCTTAGATAGATGCGTTGCTTCCGTTCTGGCAATGAGATGCCGGCCGCTATTTGTTTTAAGCGGGTATCATTCTGATACAAACCCAGCAACACCTGCAAATTCATGCGGCTGCAAATTTAAGGGAATTTGTCCCCAGGAACGCTAAAATTATCCTGCTGTCTTGCGGTTTTGAGTGGCAATGGCCTCGACAAACCATAGATATTCCTCCACAAAACGTTTCAGGCTTCTTTCCATGAATTCTGTTTGTGGGTTGCCCTCTTCATCAAATGCATTGGGAAGGTCAGGCACCAGCATTTTATAAGGCATCGGGAAGGCGCCTATGGCCAATACAAGTAACTGGAGCAGATTGGACGCATTGAGGCCTCCTTGCCGGCCGTTGGAGGCACACACGATACCTATAGGTTTTTTAGCCCACTCTTTGGTGAAGTAATCAACGGCATTTTTCATAGCGCCGCTATAGCTGTTGTTATATTCCGGTGTTACGAATACAATGCCATCTGCCGTTTCCAGTTTTTCGCTGATGTACAGCAGGCTGGCCGGAGGATTCTCCATGTCTTTGAGGCGGGCTTCCATTACGGGCAGGTTGTGGTCTTTGATGTCTATAAAGGTCACCTCAAATTTCCCGGAGCGGGTCAACTCCCTTTCTATGGCTTTCGCAGCACGGATGCTTAGCCTTCCTTCCCTTATGGCCCCGTAAAGAATTGTGATCTTATACATGGAATTTGAATATTAAATAGCTATATTACAATTGCTGCCAAGTTAGCAGTTTACCCGTTACAAATTTAGGTTTATGAAGTATGCAATTCTTTCATTGCTTCTGCTGGCAGGCTTAGCGTCCTGCGAAAACACCTGGGACAGCGAGTCCAAAGAGATGTTCCATCAAAGCTGTATGGAGGACGCCTTAACCTGGGCCTCTACACAGGATAATGCCAAAAAATACTGCGATTGTGTGCTGGACCGCACTATGGCCCGGTATCCTAAAATGGCGGATGCCCTGCGGAACATCGATAGTGTGATCACTGACCCGAATATCAAGGGTTGCCGAGCTGAGGTCGAATAGCACAAATGTTAAAATGCTTTATGAACAATTAACGTCCTCTTTGCCGTATCTTTGCACTGGTAAAGACGCGCAGTTATTGTGTTTTCCTTAACCTGCCGATTTACCCACACCTGTGTATTACTTTTTAAACTCAAGTAAGCAGGGTGTACTACTTTCGATGTGAACCAGAAACCAGAGGAACGTATGGATATCGAACAATTAATGCCCCACGTAGAAGCGCTGATATTCGCCAGTGAACGCCCCATTACTATGGTGGAAATGGTAGAGATGCTTTCATCGTCTTTTGAATTGCCTATAGAAGAAAACAGGATAGCGACCTGTATAGAAGCTGTCCGTGAAAAATACGATGCAGCTTATTATCCTTTTCAGTTAAGGGAAGCAGGTGGCGGCTACCAGTTCCTTACCAAAAAGGAATACCATCGCACCGTGCTGCAGCTTAATGGCGATAAGCACATCAAAAAGCTGTCGGCAGCGGCTATGGAAACGCTGGCCATCATTGCCTATAAGCAACCGATCACTAAATCAGAGATAGAGTTCATTCGCGGGGTGAGTGCTGACTATTCTATCCAGAAGCTGCTGGAAAAAGAATTAATTGTTATTACCGGCCGCAACGAACAAATGGTAGGTAAGCCACTCACTTATGCTACTTCTAAGAACTTTATGGATTACCTGGGCATCAACGGTTCCGGCGAGCTGCCTGAGCTGAAAGATGTATCCAATATAGATATTGTATTGCCGACTAGCGGGAGCGAGGCCCTGCCCGAGGGGGAGGGGAACCTCCTGGTGACAGCTGACGGCAATATTGAACATGCCGCAGATTAAATACAGATAGATCGATCAGGCCCGTTCCGCGTCGTCGGGACGGGTTTTTTGTTGCCTGCCGCTAACGCTGTAATTTTGCAGTTCATATGGCATATACTTACCGGGGATTACTGGCAGCGGGCATTTCAGTTTTTTTATTGGCGCACGGCGCATCGGCGCAGAACAAAGCCGACAGGAGGGCTATCAAACAGTTACAAGCGGATATCATCTACCTGGCTTCTGATGAGCTGGAGGGGAGGCGCGTAGGTTCTGAAGGTGAGCGTAAAGCTGCTGCTTACCTGGAGAACCGTTATAGGGCCATCGGTGTTCCCGGGTATAAGGGCAAATATTCACATCCGTTTCTTTACCAGGAAGGCAAAAAGATAATGGACCAGACACGCATCAAGCTGGGCAATGATGCCATGCGCATGCGTGAAGATGGCTTTCCCTATGCATTCAGCGCCAACAAGCGTGCTTATGGCGAGGTGATACCAGACGTGTTTGAAAATGGCAACATCTGGATGATGCCATTGTTTGCCGACAAAGACGAAGCAGCTGATGCCCATTTTGATGCTGATAAGAAGGCCTACGAAAAAGCAAAAGAGGCACAAAAGCAGGGTGCTACGGGCGTTCTGTTCTACGACAACTATAATGCCAAGTTCGAACCATCGTACAACGCCAAAAATGAGTACGACCAACTGGAGATTCCTGTAGGATTTATCAATTTCAAAACCTGGCAAACATATGTGCCGAAATTTCGCAACGAGATACCAGTGGAGATCAATGTATCGCTGCAAAAATCTGAAGTGACAGGCCACAACATTGCTGCCTACCTCGACAATAATGCAAAACACACAGTAATTATCGGTGCGCACTACGATCACCTTGGCTGGGGCGAAGACGGCAACAGCCTGCATGCATCGAAAACACGTGCAATACACAATGGCGCCGATGACAATGCCAGCGGTACTGCGGCATTGATACAACTTGCGGAATGGGTGAAGAAAAGCAGGCTGAACAACTACAATTATCTCTTCGTCAGCTTCTCAGGCGAGGAAGAAGGGTTGATAGGGTCTAAAGCAATCGTTCGCGAAATGGGCTTTGACAGCACAAACACTGCCTACATGATCAACATGGACATGGTAGGCCGGCTGAATGATAGCACCCATGCATTAACCATTGGGGGCGTAGGTACTTCTCCTGTATGGGGGCAGTTCACCAAACCAAAGAATTTTAAGGTCGCAGTGGATAGTGCCGGTGCGGGGCCATCAGATCACACGTCTTTCTACCGCGCTGGTATTCCTGTATTATTTTTCTTCACCGGCCTGCATACCGACTATCACAAACCAAGCGACGATGCGGAAAAGATCAACTACGAAGGTGAGGTAGCTATTATGCACTATATACACGACGTAGTGAAGAAAATGGACAAGATGCCGAAACCCGTTTTCACCAAAACAAAAGAAGTTGCTGTAGGCAAGGTACGTTTCAAAGTAACGCTGGGCATCATGCCCGATTATTCTTTCCAGGGCGAAGGTGTAAAAGTTGATGGCGTGAGCGATAACAGGCCGGCTATTAAAGCAGGTATCAAAGCAGGCGATGTGATCACCAAATTAGGCAGCCACCAGATTAAAGGCATGCAAACCTATATGGAGGCTCTAGGTGCTTTTAAAGAAGGTGATAAAACAGAGGTGACTGTACAGCGTGGCAGTGAAAGTGTAACGATGCCGATTGAATTTAAGTAGCAGACGACATAGCAGTTTGGTGGTGATATAACGCGGCATAGCGTTCGTTCAACTGCATTAATTCCTCATGAGTGCCTTGCTCGACTATTTCGCCATCATCGAGCACAATGATCTTATCAAACTGCCAGCTGGTGAAAATGCGGTGGGTGATGATGATGATGGTTTTATCCGCAAGATCGGCTTTCAGGTTGGATAATATGGTCTTTTCAGTTTGTGTATCCACTGCGGATAATGATTCGTCCATCAATAATATTCTAGTGTTCTTCACGAGCGCACGTGCCAGCACCATGCGTTGTTTTTGTCCACCTGAGAGCATTACACCACGCTCGCCTATGGTCGTTTCATAACCCTTTTGCAACGTTGCAATGTCCTTTTCAAGATCCGCCATATATGCAGCTCTTTTTACTTCTGCTTCCGTAGCATCCGGCTTGCCGAATTTGATATTGTTGTATAATGTGTCTGAGAATAGATAAGCTTCCTGTGGCGCATAAGCAATTTGCCCCCGCATATCTCTTAGATCCAGCCCCTTTATATCCAGGTCATCATATACTACCTGTCCCTTTGTCGTATCGTACATGCGCAGCAATAGTTGTGCAATGGTAGATTTGCCCGAGCCTGTTTTGCCAATGATCGCAACTTTTTCGCCTGCATTAATATCCAGCGAAAAATTCTTCAAGGCGGTGATGCCTGTGTGCGGATAAGTGAAGCTCACATTTTTGAAACTGATGTTACCCCCGAGGTTGTGTTTATTACTATCCGGTGTGCTTGCTATTAAAGGTTTTGTGTGCAGGAACTCGTCAATACGTTTCTGCGAAGCACCCGCACGCTGTATCATAGACGCCACCCACCCAATACTTGAGATCGGGAACATGAGCAGGTTGATGTAGATGACAAACTCAGCTATGTTACCAGCTGTTATCTGTCCTTGTATGGCAAGATACCCGCCTATCAGTACCGTGCTAAGCATACTCAGGCCAATGAACAGGTTCATCGCAGGGAAATAGATTGCTTCCGTCAGTGAGAGGTTGATAGCGCTCTTGCGGTATTCTTCAGAAGTGTTGGTGAAAAATCCCAGCATATTCTTCTCCTGCACGAAGGACTTGATGACGCGGATGCCGGAATAAGACTCTTGTGCCGTCGTCGTTAAACCCGATAGCTGTGCCTGTATCTTCTCGCTTTTTTTGAAGATGAGGCTGTTAACCGTGTAAATGGACAAAGCCAGCAAAGGCAGCGGCGCGACAACATAAAACGTAAGCATCGGGTTGACGCGCAGCATACCCCAGATGCACATTACAGAAAGAACAATAAGATTGACACTATACATCAGCGAAGGGCCTGTATACATGCGCACGCGCGATACATCTTCCGATATGCGGTTCATCAGGTCGCCGGTGAAATTTGTTTTGAAAAACTGTGTGTGTAGTTCCTGGTAGTGGTTGTATATCTCGTTCTTCTGGTCGTATTCTATATGTCGCGACATAACTATTATCGTCTGGCGCATGAAGAACATAAAGATACCGCGCATTACGGCCAGCCCGAGCAATAGCAGCCCGTTGAGCAGTACCAGTTGAAAGATATAATCCTGCAGTTCGCCTTTGATGACTGAACTACCCACAAGATGATAGCTGTTGATATTCAACGTTACTCTATCGAGTACGTTCCGCACCACAACCGGGGCGAGTACGGCGAAAATGTTGGAGATACTCACAAAGGCCAACCCGAGCAATAATCTCCATTTATACTTGACAAAATATTTATTCAGCGAAGCCAGATTCTTCATAAAGCCCTGCAAAGGTCGGGAATAAAAGCAAACGGCCCCGCGAAGCGCGGGGCCGTTCTATAGTTATTATCGAAGAAGCTATTGCTTAACAACCCTTGTACGATGTACTTCTTTGCCGTTGATGATCTCAACCATGTACACACCTTTTGACTGGCTGCTCAGGTCGAAGTTCAGTTTGTTCTCACCTTCAAAGCTTTGGCGCTGGATGGTACGTCCGCTCATATCCATCAGGATAGCTTCCGTACCGCCCATACCATAAGGCAGCTCAACAGTGAACACTCCTGTTATGGGGTTTGGATAAACCTTGATAGCATCGATAATGCCGTTGCCCGTCATTGCGGCCATATTGCTGTTCTTGTTAGCAGTACCACAACCTTCGTCATCGCATTTACCCAGTTTATCGCCTACGTGAGGACCGAAATGTGAAGGCACTGCGTTAACGCTTACAGATAACGTTTGTGCGTTACCAGGGTTGCCTTGAGGATAGTGACAGATGTACACTTTGTGGTTTTGGCCAGGCACGCGGATATCCTGAACGCAAAAAGTGATATCGCAGGTTGTGCTGCAACCATTGTTGTTGGTAGCTGTCAACGTGAATGTATAGTTACCTGCAGCTGTTGGCGCAAAAACAGGGTCTTCGCAATTGGTGCAGCTCAGGTCTGTGCCTGGCGACCATGAATAGGTGAAGCCGCTGCCGCCTGTTGCAGTTGCATCCAGCGTAGCAGTTTGCGGACCATATCCTAAATAGATGTTGTTAGGATTGCCACCTGTATACACATTGTTCTCAGGTACTGATACTACTTCGCATGTTGGCTGGTATTGAACAGTCACGTTCGCATTGCACGAAGAAGAATTTCCGTTCACATCGGTTACCGTAAGCGTAACAACATTTGTACCTGCGTCAGCACAAGTGAAATTGTTCGGACTCACACTCATGCTCGCGATACCGCAATTGTCGGAACTGCCTGCATTCACATTGGCAGGAGTTACTGTACCCATTCCGTTAACGAGGTCAAGTGTGTAGTCCTGGCAGGTAACTACAGGATTAGTGTTATCAACTACAGTCACGTTAAAAGTACACATGCTGGTTCCGCCAGCGTTGGTGTAGCTATAAGTCACCGGTGTTGTTCCTACAGGAAATACATCCCCCGGATCGTGTGAATTTTCAGACTCTACTTCCAGGCAGTTCTCTGCTACGTTTGGTGGTGTCCATGTTGCAACAGCACTGCAGGTTGTACTGTTAGGCCCTGTGAATACTGTCATATCTGACGGGCAGTTGTTGATAGTAGGCGGCAGAACTGTAAGACTGCCTGATTCGAGAAATACGCCCGATGTAAGCACGCCATCACTGGCGTCAGCCACGCCAAGTTTGAAATGATAAGTTTCGCAGGGTGTAACATTTGCCCTGGCATTAAGGATGGTCGTCATACCATCATATACCGGACTTGGGCCGCCCGCGTTGTTAATGAAATAAGCAGGGAAGGGAGAGCCCGGGCCCATAGCCTGGCAATTAGCCAGTACGCCACCGCCGGTTGGTGAACCACCGTTCACGCTATTGATAGCTACTGGTATATTGGTGCTGGGCACAAGTGCTATATTGGTTGGTCCTCCATAGCCCGGTCCGGAGATGAAGAAGCCAAATACATCGTTGAATTGTGTACAGGTGTAGTTTGGATATTCCTCAGAACCGAATTGATAACGAAATTGTATGGCGTCGCCCAGAGGCACAAAATCAAATTCAAGTACACAAGCGTCGAATGTATTATTGCCGCTCAGTCCTGAAAGGTCGCCGTCGCCGCCTGCTCCTAATCCTTCGCTTGAAAAAAACGATGCGTTGTTGGAAACAGCAGCTGCGCTTCCGCTCGTCAATACGATACCATTACTTATGCCAAGTGCATTAGCTCCTCCGGAGAAAGTGCCGTTTGCACCGCCGGGACAAGTCAGTGTAGCATTAGAAACTGTTACGCCCGTACCGACAAGCGCATTGGCGAGTGCGGTAGCAGTTTGGTTAGGAGAAACAGTGAGCTGCGCAAAGCCCGATAAAGGAGCCGCGGCGAGTATGACAAAAAGCAGTTTTGATCTAACCGCTGAAATAGTTGTTTTCATATAGTTTGTGTTGAATGTTTATAATGTTGTTTCGTTGTGTTGCAGATTATTTGGAGAACGGGATGCTGTGTTTCTCTTCGGCAGTTCCGCCAAGTACTTCTATATAGTAAGTACCTGCGGGCAGCTTCGAAACATCGATACTGTTCACGTAACGGCCTGTTACGGTCTCAGGTGCCAGTTTGATCAGTTCCTTGCCATCTTTGTCAACAACATGTGCATTCAATACAAACTCTGAAGACGGACGGATGTGTAGAACAATATTGTCCGGTTCAGCGGGTACCACATTGTAAATGGCAGAAATAGTGTTGCCATTGTACGTCAGGTTGAAGGTGCCTGAATTTTGGCCATCTGCAAAGGCGGTGTTGCAGCAGAACAGGCCGAGGAAAACGAGCGATAAAAAAATGGTTCTTTTCATGTTTGTGTTTTTTTAGTGATAAAATGTTGGTTGATTAAAAATGAGTAAATCTGTTATGGAGGATGTTCTGGTTCGGGCAATACGTGGGGCATCCGCTCCGGTAATGGAGAGAGACGACCATTAACCACGCGTGCGAGTGGTTTTCTCATGGTTTGTGTTTTAAGCAGTTTTTAAAAATCCCTTAACAATGAAGAATATTCCTTAACGGAGTCTTATAATCAAAACTCACATGTTGTCGTTACCGGAATGTTACCGTGTAATGAATATTCCCTTATATGATCTCAGCTCTCTTATGGAATTTGACGGGTAACCCTTCAGGTTACGAATGAGTGGCCTTACTAGTGTGTGTTTGAAATTATCCCTTAATGCGAAGGTGAACAAACACATTATAAAATGCAACGATTTAATGATATATATTTTATGGTAATTTTTTTCAATCTGACTAATAG
>CAMPKG010000075.1 GCA_946887085.1 uncultured Sphingobacteriales bacterium | reverse complement strand
GCGGACGAGATCATAGTTCTGGAACAGGGACGTATGGTTGAAAGAGGCTCCCACGCTGATCTTATAAGTAAAAATGGCGTATATAAAAAACTTGTCGAGATGCAGCAGGTCAAATAGTTGCGGTATATTTGCATTAACAAATGAAGAGCATGAACAAGATCCTGGTGACCGGTGGTTGCGGATATATTGGAGGGCATACGATAGTCGACCTGATCAATAATGGATTTGAGGTGATCTCAGTTGACGACCTTTCCAGGGGTTCGCTGATCATGCTGCACGGTATAGAAAAAGTAGTAGGCAAACCTGTAAAAAATTACAAGGTGAACCTGTGCAACCTCGATGATACCGAGACAATCTTCATCGAAAACCCTGATATCGTAGGCATCATTCATTTCGCGGCGTACAAATCGGTGCCCGAATCGGTTCAACAGCCGTTAAAGTATTTCGAGAACAATATCAATTCCCTGGTCAACATACTTAAGTGCGCCAGGGAATATAAAGTAGATCATTTTGTGTTTTCCTCATCGTGCTCCGTATATGGCAATGCCGATAAATTGCCGGTTGATGAGAATGCACCTTTGAAAGAAGCTGAATCACCTTACGCGCGTACCAAACAAATGGGCGAAGCCATTTGCCGCGACTTTGCAAAGATCAACCCGCAATTCAACGTGACGGTGCTCCGGTATTTTAATCCCGTGGGCGCGCATCCAACTGCCCTGATAGGAGAGCTGCAGGAAACACCGGAAAATCTCGTGCCGGTGATTACCCAGACCGCCATTGGCAAGCGCAGGGAAATGCAGGTATTCGGTACCGACTATCCCACCCGTGATGGCTCTTGCGTTCGCGATTATATTCATGTAATGGATATAGCGAATGCACATACGAAAGCATTGCAATACACCATCAGTGGCGAGAATTCTGAAAATTGTGAAGTATTCAACCTGGGAAGTGGCAATGGGGTTACAGTGCTTGAGCTGATAAATGCTTTTGAAAAGGTATCTGGAGAAAAACTTAATTATAAAATTTGCCCGCGTCGCAACGGGGATGTGGTAGACGTATATGCTAATAACAGCAAGGCGCGCTGCCTGCTCGATTGGGATATCAAATACGGATTGGAAGAAATGATGAACACAGCGTGGCGCTGGGAACAAAACATGCGGCGGGAAGCAGCCAGGATAAAAATGAATTAATAAGAAAGCCCCGTTTAGTGCGGGGCTTTCTTATTATCCAAGATCTATCTCCGTGTTGTCACCGATATTCAGGCTCTGGCTCAATCCCCTTACAAATGCGTCGCTGCCGATAATGGAGGAGTGAAGCACAACTTCTTGCAGTTCGGCATAAGAGCCGATAATAGTGTCCTTGATGATAGAATCGCTGATATTGGTGAACTCGCCAATAGTTACGTTCGGGCCTATGATCGAATTGTCGATCTTACACCCCTCTGCAATACTCACTGGCGGAATAATAACACTGCTGCCGAATCTTCCTGCAATTTGTGCCTGCTTTTTATCCTCGCTCATCTGTTTTAGCAGTGTGGCGTTGGTAGATAGAAGGGTTTCCTTCTTGCCGCAGTCAAACCAATTGTTCACACGGAAGGCCTGGAACTTGATGCCATGCTGTATCATATGCTCCAGCGCGATGGTGAGGTGGTATTCACCTTCTTCGAATTCGCGGCTATCGAGGTTCTTTTCCAATGCATCGAACATTGCGGCTGTTTCTTTGATGTAGTATACACCAACCATGGCCATGTTCGATTTTGGGATCAGGGGTTTTTCAACTACGCGCAACACGTTGTCATTCTCGTCCAGTTCAGCTACGCCAAAACCGCGCGGATCATCTACCTTACGCACGCCGATCTGGGATACATTGCTGCCAATGATCTCTTTTACATTATAATCGCAGATAGTATCGCCAAGTACCACGAACACTTCATCATCACCTACCGCATCTTTGGTAAGCGATATGGCGTGTCCTGTGCCGCGGCGGTCGTTTTGTGTGACGATCTCATAAGAGAGGTTCGGGTAGGTTTTAGCAATATAATTCTGGATCTTTTCGCCGAGGTAGCCGATAACAAATACGAAATTGGTAACACCTGCTTCCTGCAGCTGGTCGACAATAACGCTGAGAATTGTTTTGCCGGCTATAGGTATCAATGCTTTAGGCTGGGTATAGGTAAGAGGGCGTAATTTGGCGCCGGCGCCTGCAACGGGGATAATGGCTTTCACGAACCGAAGTTTAAATAATGATCAATCTTGACCTTAAAATGCGGAACGAAGTTAAATAAAAAAGGAGGGTTACAAAGAACCCTCCCCGATCAAATATATCTCCGTAACGCTACAAGGTGGCTGCGAACGACTGAAAGTTTGTCTTTATCTGGTTGGCATTGCTCATGATATTGGATTGCAATGACTGCAGGTTTGTATATATCGTCTGCTGCGACTGAATTTTAGCATTCAGAGTAGCCTTGCTCGCCTGGCTAGACGCGCTGTTCATTTGCTGCGTCAGCTGTGCGATGCTGCTGCTGATAAAATTCATAGCTCCTGAAAATCCGACTTGGGCCAGCTGGGAATTATTCCTTGCCACACCCGCGTCAAACTCATTCGAGCGCGATGCAAAAACGGTTTTGCCTTCCGGCTGAGGGTTCGAAGTTGTCTGGGCTATTGCCATTGTGCCGGCGGCAATGAATAAACAGCACAGTAATAGTATGCGTTTCATTATGAAGTTTTTTTAAAGTTAGCGATTTTTACGATATAAAATACCTTATTCATTATCTAAGACAGCTGCTTCCTCCCCATATAGTTGGGTCTTGTACCTTAAACTTGGTGAAATTATAAGTTTTCCTAATCCCAGGCTCTCCCATTTCTCGTCCACGGAAGCCATAGTCGGGTTGTCTGATACCAGCACATTCGGCCATGGGCGGGCAAATCCGTCCAAAGCCTTAGTTTTCCGGGTTCCGTCTAGTCCCAGGATATTTCTAGCCTTTCCACCGTAAAAGTGGTCGCGCTTGGGGTCCAGGTTATTGCAGAACCGCCATAAAGCATCTGCAATGTACTGAGTATCAATTGTATGCTCCAAATATAGCACCATTTTTATACCCTCCAATTCCGGTAATGACGCCAGTTCATGGTGAAGCTCCTCAATATGGTGTGAACGGTTCTTTTCTACCGACACAAAAAGCACCGGGATATCCCATGCCCCCGCCAGCTTATCATTGATGTTCTTTATCTCCGGGAATTTTTTGCGTATCGTTTCCGTTGAGAATTGGCCCGAAAGTTTGAACGGAGTGAGCGGTTCGGTCGTTTCTTCTTCCCATTTATGAGTGCCGTCGACGCACATCTTACCACCAAAACCCAGTTTCGAGCAACTGTGGTCGAGCACATCCATTGGCCCCTGGCTGAAGTAAACATCGGTAGCCGGGTTCAGGTTATTGAACACATACTTAGCCACTGCTTTGTAATCGTCGATCTTCACATCACCATCGGCCAGCACCAGTATTTTATTGAACATCATCTGCCCTGCCCCCCACATAGCATTCATCACTTTCTGTCCCTGTCCAGCGTATTCTTTGTTGATAGTGGTGATGACGAGGTTATGAAATACGCCCTCCACAGGCATGTTCATGTCCTTGATCTCCGGCACCATCGTCATTTTGATAGGTGCCAGGAATATTCTCTCTGTAGCCTTGCCGAGCCATGCGTCTTCCTGCGGAGGTATGCCAACGATCGTTGCCGGGTAAACGGGATTTTTACGATGCGTGATAGCGGTTACGTGGAAACGCGGGTACCAGTCGGGTAAAGAATAATAGCCTGTATGATCGCCAAATGGGCCTTCCCATATCAGTTCTTCATTTACGTCCACATAACCCTCGATGATAAAATCTGCATCGGCGGGCACTTCAATATCCGGTTGAGTAATACATTTCACCAGCTCTACCCGTTTTTTGCGGAGGAAGCCAGCCAGCATATACTCATCCACATTTTCAGGTAGCGGCGCGGTGGCGGCATAAGTATAAACAGGATCGCCGCCGAGCGCTACAGCGACGGGCATTCGTTGATTCAGTTTCCTGTACTCATTAAAATGGCGAGCCGATACTTTATGTTTATGCCAGTGAAGCGCTGTAAGGTCGGGACCAAATACCTGCATGCGGTACATACCTATGTTACGGATGCCGTTGTTAGGGTCTTTGGTATGTATGGCCGGCAGCGTGATGAACCTGCCACCATCCTTCGGCCAGCATTTTAGTATAGGTAGTTTGGATAGGTCAGGGTTTTGCATTACTACCTCCTGGCAGGCACCACGGCCGCTAACTACTTTAGGCATCCACGAGGCGAACTTGCTGAGCTGAGGGAGCATGGCCAGCTTTTCTCTCAGGCCATTCTTTGGGGTGGAAAGTTTTTTAAACAGTTCCTCGATATCGCGGGCCACATCATCGAGTGTGTCTACGCCCAGCGCCATGCACATACGTTTTTCGCTGCCCATGCTGTTGATGAGCAATGGAAATTCAGTGCCGGTGTTTTCGAACAACAGCGCTTTGTTCCTGTCCGGCGTTTTAGATACCCGGTCCGTGATCTCCGCTATCTCCAGTACGGGGTCCACGAATGTTTTGATCCTTACCAGCTCACCTGCCTTGTCCAGTACTTCAATAAATTCCCTCAGTGATTTGTATGGCATAAAACCCGCTATAATTAGAATGGAAGGCAAAGTTACTGCCATGGCAACTAAATAAACTAATTTTGCTGCCGTTGCTGTATAGGCGATAGATATATGATGAAATTATTAAGGTGCAACCCTTGCCTGTGTTTTCTGTTCATGATGTGCGTGACCTTATGCTCCTGTGAAACCAATAAAGTTCCCGTAAACAGAGACCTGCTGCTGGAGGTTTCCACACGCGCCAACAATCCGCTTAACAAAGCGTCGGTTGATTCAGCAATTTCGCTACTCCGATCAGGAGATGTAGTGGTGCGCACTGGCAATGACGCCACCAGTTATATGCTCTGCCAGCTCAATACACGTAATAAAACCTATTCGCACTGCGGTGTAGTGATGGTGGAGAATGGATATCCTTTTGTATATCACAGCATAGGCGGAGAAGATAACCCGGATGCAACACTTCGCCGCGATTCCGCCAGCTTCTGGTTCTCGCCGGCCAACAACCTGGGTTTTGGGATCGCGCGGCTGAACATGCCGGCGGGAAGAGACACAACGCTTTCGCGGGTAGTACGAGGATTTTATAAGGAACGGAAAAAATTTGACATGGACTTCGATATCAAAACCGACGACAGATTTTACTGCGCGGAGTTGGTGTACAAGTCTGTAAATCAGGCTATGCGCGATAGCCAATACTTGCAGCCTATAACATTCCTGGGCTATACTTTCATTGGTATCGATGATATCTTCCTCAGCCCGCACGCCCGTATGGTTTGTCAAATTAGATTTAAATAATACCTTTGAGCCAAATTGGAAAAACGCTTTAATATGAAAAAAATCTTGTTGTCGTTAGCTGCTGTTTTTGTTTTAGCCGTTGCTGTTACTTCATGTAGCTCAAATAGCCCCAAAGCTGCCGCAGATAAGTTTCTCACTAATCTGTACCACATGAATTACAAGGAGGCTAAGGAAGTAGCTACCGAGGATACAAAGAAGATGCTGGAAATGATGGAGTCATTCTCTGCGATGATGCCCGATTCTGCTAAAGAGAATGCTAAAAAGATCAAGATTGACATCAAAGATGTAAAGGAAGAAGGCGATAAAGCCACTGTTATCTATACAACTTCTGAAAGCACGGGCGACCAGAAAATTGACCTGGTAAAACAAAACGGTAAATGGCTGGTGCAATACTCTAAGCAAGACGAAGCTGCAGGGATGGAAGAACCAATGGAAGAGCCGGTAATGACAGACACTACAGGTGCTCCTGTTGATGGTATGAACACTACGCCTTCATCGGCGGATACGGCGATGACGCAATAAGAAACTAACTATAAAGGAAGAAGCCCCTGCAAAATACGGGGGCTTTTCTTTTTATCCGAAGAAGATGTAACAGAGTGCGATCGATGTTATTATACCGACAAGATCCGCCAGGAGCATTGTTCCAATAGCATATCTTGTATTCTTAATGGCCACCGCTCCGAAGTACACGGCCACTACGTAGAAAGTGGTATCAGATGAGCCTTGCAAAACGCTGGCTAGATGTCCTGGAAATGAATCGGGCCCGAAGGTTTTCATCGTGTCGATCATCATGCCGCGTGCGCCACTGCCGCTCAGGGGTTTGATGAGCGCCGTCGGCAATCCGTCAACAAAACGTGTATCCAGGCTCATGGCCGCAAATAGCTGTTTCATGCCGTTGATCATTGCATCGAAAGTGCCGCTGGTGCGCAACATACTAATGGCCACCAGCATGCCCACGAGATAAGGAATGATACGGATGGCGGTTTCGAACCCTCCTTTCGCACCATCAACAAATGCATCGAAGACATCCACTTTTTTATATAGCGCTCCCAATATTATCAGCAGGAAGATGACAACAATAAGGCTGTTGCTCAACAATGCGGAGAACGATTGCACTTCAGCAGCATTCAGCGAATTGACATAAGCCACCAGTAAACCAATGCCGAGGCAAATACCACCCACCCATGCGAGAATCGCTGTTTGAAACAAATTGATCTTTTGACGGATAGCCACGAGGATCATTGCGGTAAGTGTTGCTGCGAAAGTGGCGATCATACAGGGAATGAAAATATCTGTAGGACTAGCAGATCTTACCGCAGTACGTGCGGCGATGATCGTGACAGGTATCAATGTTAAACCCGAAGCGTGCAGGCATAGGAACATAAGCTGTGCGTTCGACGCACGTTCTTTTTCGGGGTTCAGTTCCTGCAAACTCTCCATGGCTTTAATACCGAAGGGCGTGGCTGCATTGTCGAGATTCAAAAGGTTTGCGGAAAAGTTCATCATCATGTGCCCCATAGCGGGATGGCCTTTGGGCACTTCCGGAAATATCTTGGAAAAAAAAGGCCAGATCATTTTCGACATCAAGCGCACGCCGCCTGCTCTTTCGGCTATGCTGAGAAAACCCATGAACAGCGCCATGACGCCGATAAGCCCGATGCAGATATTTACTGCTGACTTACATGTTTCGATGATGCCGTCTGCTTTTTTTACCAGCTTAGCCTGTATAGTTTTATAGGTGTAAACTTCAGCTGTGGGATAAAAGCCCTTTAGCACCGGGACAGAATCAGCAGCAATGGTATTAGAAATAATGACTGTAGGTGGATGCGCAGAATCTGCCGGTAAATAGCCATACCCGGCTATGTATTCTGTAAATCCTTCTTGTGAAGTAAATCCAGACTTGGTTGCCGACCCGATAGTGCGATAATATACCGGCTCGTAAGCGTCGTCGGCTTTACCAATGACCATGCGGCTGAAGATGTTATTATCGCCACCGAAGAAACTTTTATAACCGGCCACTACCACCGCAATAATGATAAAGGCCGACCATATCCTGCTTAACGCCATTGTATCCTATTATGGTTTGAAATTAGCTTAAAATACCCTGATTGTTGAGCGAATGTAAAATTGTGTGCCGTGCAATCAGGTCTTTGTATTGTAGCTGGCTCAGAATGTTTATTTTACATTTCATCACACCCCCTTTGAAATGCTCACAAGCAAAACCATACCAATTCACGATTTTGCAAAGGATACTAAAGACAGTATCCCTTTGAAGTATGTTTCGCTGGGTGGGCTTACCAATTATGATTTTTCGGAGCCACATCGCCACAACTATTACGAGATATTCTTTTTTGCAAAGGGCGGCGGAGAGCATCATATCGATTTCAAGGCATACGCTATACACGATCACAGTATCCATTTTATCTCGCCGGGTCAAGTACACCAATTGAAACGGTCTGCAGATTCTTACGGTTCTATCGTATTGTTTTCCCGCGATTTCGTTTCGCAGGGTGTAGGTGAGAAATACTCGCTGTACAATTTCCCGTTTTTAAATAACAGTCAGCAGCCGACGTTGCCCACATCGCAGCAGGAGTTTGATGAATTCAACCACCTGCTGAGCCAGGTACAAGTGGAGAGCGGGCTTAATGCCGAGGTGTATAGTGAGATCATGCGCTCCTACCTGAAAGTAATATTGTTGAAATGCCTGCAATTTTTTGAAGCGCGATACCCGGGGCAATCTTCAAAAGTTGGGTCGGTGTTCAATAGTTTTCGGGAGATGGTGGAGAACGAGTATCGTGAACAACGCCAGCCGGCCTATTATGCATCGAAGCTGAACGTGACGGAGAAAAAGCTAAACACGCTTTGTAAAGAACATAATGGCGAGAGTGCAGGTGATTTCATCAAGAACAGGGTATTGCTGGAAGCAAAGCGTTTGCTCAGTAATACAGACCACAATATAAAAGAGATTGCTTACTTCCTCGGTTTCGAGGACCCGTCATATTTCAATCGCTTCTTTCGTGCAAATACAGGTGCTACTGCCGGCGATTTCCGGAAAGGCAAGTGATCATAAGGCCAGCAACATCTCATATTGGCCGTAACCCGGTTGTACGCCGATGTTTTTCATGAAATTCCTGAACGGGGCATAAGACGCATCTGCGTTCAGAACCCTGACAACGGTTGTGTCAATATATTTCAGAAGCTCAGCGAATAAAGCAGTTGCTACACCTTGCCTTCTGAATTTTTCTGCCACCGCCAGCTGGGGTATATCGCCTGTATGTTTTTCAATAATGCCATACCCCGCGAGTTCGTCGTTTGTATAAGCACCGACAATTTGAAAATGTTTCAATTTTCTATTGACAGCAGCTATTGAATTCTGCCACGAGGGTGAAAAACTCCAGAAACCCTGGAAGCTGTTCCAGTCCGGGTGATCTGTAATTCTGAATTCGATGTTCATGTTATTGGCAGGCTGTATCGATATTTCGCCTGTAGTAGTGATGTAATAATCCAGCTCGCGTATTGTTTCAAACCTCTGCTTTTTATAAAGATCGATGGCTTTTGTGTTCACGCGTATCACTTCGAGCAGGTACTGCTCAATGCCGGCTGTTTTCAGCTCCTTTGCAACTACATTGAATATCTTTTCGGCTAATCCCTGACGGCGAAATTCAGGCACAGTGCCTGTGCCCATGTCGTAAGCGGTAAGTTTTCCATTCCACATACATGTGCCGTTCAGCATAAACGAAACGATACCGCCATTCTCAAATGTGCCGAACGAAAGGTCTGCATTGTAACCACGGCGCTCCAGCATATACTGAATCTCATCCACGGTTTTATCCCATGGCTCCGCGTAGTCGGAAAAAGCGTTAGCAAATGCCTGGTGTATATCAGCAAAGCTGACACCGGTCAATGACTTTATTTCGGGCATTATCAATTCTTTTTTACAATACCATTTTTCTCCACCGCATCTATGATCTTCACTTGATAGTCGAAGGACTGTTTAATGTCGTTGGGCATAAGCTGTACGTTATCTAATACGATGATGCTGGTGCCCGTAGCAGGATAATAGAAATTGATGGTACAAAAGCCCACGAGTTGTCCTGAATGACCCAGCTTCACGGGCTCAGATTCACCAACTGCCAATCCATAACCATACATTGTCCGGCCAAAAAGGGGATGCATCCTCACCGCATTTTCATGCCGTGTGGTCATCAATTTATAGGTGGCAGGCTTTAGTATCCGTCCATTGTGCAGTTCATTGTTCCATTTCACAAGGTCGCCGGCCGTGGATATAAAACCACCCGCGGGAATGATCCATGTCGGGAGGCTCTCGCTGCCGGATACCAGCTCAATGCTGCCCCCGGAGTTTTCAAGATAGCTTTTAACCAGATGCTTATGCTTTTTTAGCTCAGGATGGAAGGTGCGTGTCATTCCGCATTGCCTGAACAACTCAGTTGAAAGTTCCGCAAACGTTTTCCCCGATACAGCAGCAGCGATTTCACCCAATAGTTGGTACCCTGTATTGGAATACTGGCATTTGGTGCCGGGAGCAAACGCAAGGGGCTGATCGATGCCATGCTCTTTGATACCATTGGTGTGAGTTAATAAATGGTGCACGGTCACTGTATCTGCCCATGCCTGCTTCAGGTGTGGCAGGTATTTATGTATAGGCGTATGCAGGTCCAGTTCCCCGCGGTCGTAAGCCATCAATACTATGGTGGCTGTGATCTGCTTGCTTACAGATCCGATGATAAATTGGTCGCTCAATTGCAGCGGCGTGCGTTTTGCTATGTTCGAATAGCCTCTTGCTTCCGTATACAAAGTATCGGTGCCTTGTGCAACGAGTATCACCCCGTTGAAAGGCTTGCGGTCATCAGGCTCAAGTAAAGCATCTATTGCGGGCCTGATATTTTGAGCGATAGTATTTGTGCTCATTAACAAGCACAACAGGTAGATGCAGAACCCGGATGTTTTCAATGCGTGTTTCATCAGTCATATTTTTGGTTGGCCCACCTCGCAGCAGGTTCTATCCAATCGGGTAGTGCTTTGTAAAGGAAGCCATGTTTCCTTTCAGTGTTGAGTTCTATTTCTTTGAAACGGGTGATGTTGTTTCCAGCCAGCTTTTTTTCGTTCTGGCAGGAGACCCATTTATCCGTTCTCTCATAAATTGACAAAATATTTCCGTACCAGGGTGTCACGGGTCCGTCAGGTTTTTCGCTGCAGCAGCCTATGAATACGTAATTGACCTTGTCATTTTTCACAAGAGCGGAAACGCGTTGGGTAATATATCCGCCTTTGGATGTACCTATTACCGTAATGTTGTTCGGTTTTATACCTTTAGACATCAGGCTGTCTACTTGCCCTGCTACTTTGCCGGCGTACGTATTGCCGTTTGTGCCCCTGGGCCTGATCTCGCTAATGACTATGAAACCTTTCTTGCGGAATGACTCAATTATTTTATCATATTCACAGAGGCCGTATTCAGGGTGTGGCACGTCTTTAGGTTCCAGCTCAAGCCACATATTGTGCAGGAGGAAGATGTAGTTTTGTGCCTGCGCGCTTTTCATAACGCTAAACAGAAGTACCGTTAATAAAAGTTTTTTCATCAGGTCGTCTTTTTCGTTACCCATTTAGGTACATCCGGCGCTATGTAGCTGTCCATCATTTCCAGCAGCTCGTCTATCGATTCGCTGAACAGCAGCATATCTCTTATCTCCTGTTTCAGGAAACCTTCGGCAACCATCATGTCGGCTAGTCCGCGCAGGCTATCGTAAAAGCCGTTTACGTTCAGCATTCCCATGGGTTTCTGATGCAGGCCCAACTGTCCCCATGTCAGCATCTCAAACATTTCTTCCATAGTTCCCCAGCCGCCGGGCAGCGTTATCACTGCATCACTGAGCTCGTGCATTTTTACTTTACGCTCATGCATTGTGTCTGTCAGCAACAATTCCGTCAACCCTTCATGTGTTACCTCTTTAGTACGCAGAAAATGTGGTATCACACCGATCACTTCGCCATCATTGTCCAATGCGCCATCGGCAACGGCGCCCATCAGGCCTATGCGTGCACCGCCATACACCACCCGCATACCGCGTTCCGCAATAATGTTACCCAGGGCATAGGCTGTTTCGCGATAACATTCGCTATAACCTTCACTCGAACCACAGAATATGGC
>CAMPKG010000074.1 GCA_946887085.1 uncultured Sphingobacteriales bacterium | reverse complement strand
AGTGGGTAGCAACCAACCATGATATCTCGCTAAAGAAAGGCGAGCTCAGGTTTACGGGTAATAAACAGATCAAATCTCACTATAAGACACACCAGAAGATAAAAGCAAGGGTTTTGGGTGCCGACCAGAGTAATACGTCGGTGATAT
The DNA here is from genome assembly GCA_946887085.1 of uncultured Sphingobacteriales bacterium. The sequence goes on along the minus strand of CAMPKG010000074.1, from coordinate 11,613 downwards.
ATGACAACAAATTTTTCTTGAAGATATACCGGAAAGTAGACATGGCCGTTAACCCTGACCTCGAGATATCAAGATTTCTGACCGAACACGTAGGATTTAAGCGTATTCCTTCGTTAATAGGATCGATAGAATGGCAATATGCAAATGACACCATTGTGCTGGGAATGATGCAGGAGGTTGTGGAAAACAACAGCGATGCATGGACATATATGTTAGACAGGCTGGATGCATTCTATGAAAAGATACTGTCGAAACGCTCCTTTGAATGTCCCGCAATTCCCTTCAAACGCAGTTTGATAGATCCCATAAAGTATGACGATATACCCGAGGAAATGAAAGAACTGCTCGACGGCACCGTTGCGGAACGTGTGCGGCTATTAGGTCAGCGAACCGCTGAAATGCACGAAGCTTTGGCCTCCAGCAATGAGCTGCCAGACTTTAAGCCCGAACCCTTCTCTTTGCATTATCAAAGATCGCTTTACTCTTCATTTCAAACCCTGGTACGAACGGCTTTTCAAACGCAAACACGTGTTTTGAAAAAGATGGCTCCGCACGTTAGATCTGAAGCAGAACGCGTGCTGAATATGAAGGACGAGATATTGGCTGAGTTTAAAAAGGTATACGAGAAGAAGTTCGACGCCGTGAAAACACGTATTCACGGTGATTATCACCTGGGCCAGGTATTATTTACCGGTAGAGATTTTGTGATCCTGGACTTTGAAGGTGAGCCTTCAAAATCTTACAGCGAACGCAGGTTAAAGCGATCACCCTTGAGAGACGTGGCCGGTATGCTGAGGTCATTTCACTATGCCGCTTACGGTGCTATGTTCTTAAACGACAGGGTGCGTGAAGAGGATATTGAAAAGCTGGTTCCTTTCGCGGAACAATGGTCTTACTACATGGGCAATTTCTTTATGCAGGCATACCTTGAAAAAGCTACTGAGGCCGCATGCATTCCCGCAGACCCGGAAGATCTCGAGATCATGATGCAGCTCTACCTGTTGGAAAAAGCCATTTATGAGCTGAACTATGAGTTGAACAACCGGCCCGAATGGGTTATCATCCCATTGCGGGGCATCAGGTCTCTAATGAAATCAAATAAGCTACAATTAAGCTAGTGAATTATGGCGAAGCAGAAGCAAAATGGGTTGATAGTAGACGAAGATGGGATTGTCGATCTGCGAAGCACGCAAGCATCGCTTATCACGGCTTTTGATACTGACTTGTTTAAGGCGGGGAAACATTTTCAGCTGTATAATAAACTGGGAGCGCATGCTATGCAGCACAACGATCAACAAGGCTATTATTTCGCTGTGTGGGCTCCTAACGCACGTTACGTATCGGTTGTCGGCGACTTCAACTATTGGGATCGTGGCGCTCATCCGATGAGCGCCCGTTGGGATGGGTCGGGCATCTGGGAAATATTCATTCCAGGTGTCGATAGCAACGGTGCCCGATATAAATATTTTATTGAATCCAACAATGGCTATGCAGTAGAAAAGGCAGACCCCTACGCCTTCTATAGTGAAACCGCGCCTCAGACCGCATCTGTGACTTTCAACCTTGACTTTAAATGGACAGACAAGAAATGGATGAAAGAGCGCAAGAACAAAAATTCGCTCAGCAGCCCTGTTTCTATCTACGAGGTTCATCTAGGGTCATGGAAAAGAGTACCTCATGAAGAGCTACGTTTTCTCACCTATCGTGAGCTGGCGGCGCAACTGCCGCAATATTGCGTAGAGATGGGCTTTACGCATGTCGAGTTCATGCCGGTAATGGAACACCCTTTCTACGGATCATGGGGCTACCAGCAAACGGGATATTTTGCACCGTCCAGCAGGTACGGAAGCCCGCTTGATCTTATGTACCTGATCAATGAGCTGCATAACGCCGGCATTGGTGTAATACTCGACTGGGTACCTTCTCATTTTCCAACCGACGAGCACGCCCTGGTGTATTTCGATGGCACTCATCTTTACGAGCACGAAGACCCACGTAAGGGCTTTCATCCCGACTGGCAAAGTTCCATATTCAACTACGGACGCAATGAAGTATGTGCCTTCCTGATATCCAATGCTATCTTTTGGCTCGATAAATATCACGTCGACGGACTGCGTGTAGATGCGGTTGCTTCAATGCTTTATCTCGATTATTCACGAAATGAAGTACAATGGCTGCCAAACGAGTATGGCGGAAGGGAAAACCTTGACGCTATCCACTTCTTACAGGAATTCAATTCGGCAGTTCACGCACATTACCACGATGTGCTCACCATAGCTGAGGAGTCAACTGCGTGGCCGGGAGTAACACATCCTGTTTACGCCGGCGGCCTTGGCTTCGACATGAAGTGGATGATGGGCTGGATGCATGATACCCTTAGCTATTTTCAGAAAGACCCGGTGTATCGTTGCCATCACCAGGGGCAGATCACATTCAGTCTTATGTATGCATACTCTGAAAAATACGTCCTTCCACTATCGCATGATGAGGTCGTTTATGGCAAGAAGTCGCTGATCGATAAAATGCCCGGCGATGACTGGCAACAGTTCGCTAACCTGAGATTGCTGTATAGCTATATGTATGGCCACCCAGGCGCTAAACTGATATTTATGGGTGGGGAGTTTGCACAGCGTCATGAATGGCGGCATGATTTCAGCCTCGACTGGCATGAAGCAGAGTATACATTGCATGGCGGCATACGCGAGATACTGAAAGATCTGAACAGACTATACGCAACAGAGCCTGCATTGCACGAGCTGTCATATTGTTATGAAGGTTTTGAATGGATCGACATTAATGACGCGGCTAATAGTGTGATCAGCTGGATTCGCAAAGGCCACGATAAAAAGCACGACCTGATCTTCGTTGCGAATTTTACACCAATGGCTAGATACAACTACCGCATCGGTGTACCACGCAGGGGCTTTTATGCCGAGCTGTTCAACTCAGACAGTAATAAGTATGGAGGTAGCAATGTAGTTAGTGAAGGAGAACTGGAAACAGCTCCCATACCCAAGCACAACCTTACACATTCCCTTTCGCTGACATTGCCGCCGCTCGCCGTATTGGCATTAAAATATGCTCACGACTACGAGTAAGTTACCGGTTGTACAATTTCACCCAGCTGAGTAATCTATTCTCAATATCGTTTGTTAGCTGAGGTGATTTAACACGCCACGACCAATTGCCTTCCGCTTGACCGGGTGTATTCATCCTGCTCTTCCTGCCCAGCCCGAGGATATCCTGCATCGGCAAAATAGCCGTTTGCGCAACAGACGAATAGACCATGCGGGCGATAACATGGTGGACGTTTACATCGCTTACAGTCATCCCGGTATACTGCTCAAGTCGTCTATGGTCTTCGTGCGCAGTCTCATCCTGGTACCAACCGACGGTAGTATTGTTATCATGGGTGCCGGAGTAGGCAATGCTATTTAATACATAATTATGTGGAATGTCCACTGAACTATGGAGGTTTTCGGAGAAGGCAAATTGCAGCACCTTCATGCCGGGCAACCCGATCTCATCACGAAGTTTATAAACCGGTTCCATCCTGTCACCAAGATCCTCAGCAACGAAAGGAAGGCTTCCCAATTCCTTTTTTAAAAAATCAAAAAATTCTTTTCCCGGCCCATCTCGCCAATCACCATTACGCGCGGTGGTTTCTCCTGCAGGAACTTCCCAGTATTCAGCGAATGCGCGGAAATGATCCAGCCTGACAAGATCAAACTGTTCAAGGTTTTTTTTCAACCTCGCCACCCACCAATGATAATTTTGCTTTTTGAGCTCGTACCAATTGAAAGTAGGCATGCCCCATAGCTGGCCATCTTCACTAAAATAGTCAGGCGGTACTCCTGCTATGCCAGCCATGTTCCGATTATCATCCAGGCAAAATATCTCAGGATTAGCCCAAACGTCTACAGAATCGTAGCTTACATAAAAAGGGATATCACCAAAAAGTTTGATGTCAAGAGCGTTGCAATATTGTTGCAGCTTATCCCATTGTGCTGCAAATACCCACTGTAGCCATTTTATTTTTTCTATTTCTTCAGCTCGGTCTGCAGCCAATTGTTGAAGCGCGTTTGCATCTCGCTGCTTATATTCATCTGGCCATTTATACCAGGGTTCATTGTTGTATTTATGCTTGAGTGCTACAAACAATGCGAAATCATTTAGCCAGTACGATTCCCGCTTTTCAAAGTCCTTGCACTGTTTGTGGAACGAAGATTTTTTGTTACGTTGATAATTGCTATAAGCTTGCTCAAACAACTCGTTTTTGATGGTATTTGCCGCAGCATAGTCAGCCCTGTCAGATTCTTCCATCCAATACTGTCGCAGCTCTGATGCATTAAGCAGGCCCGTTTCAGCAAAATATTCCGGTGCTATTAAAAGTGTATTGCCGGCCATGCTGGAGATCGAACTGTACGGCGAATGCCCGCTACCAGGATCAGTGGGATTGATAGGTAGCAGCTGCCAGTATTTTTGTCCGGCCCGACTTAGGAAGTCGACAAAGCGATATGCGTTCTCGCCAAAGTCACCAATTCCATATTTTGAGGGGAGGGAGCTTATTGCCAGCAGTACACCGGCACTTCGCGTTGTTTGGGAGTGCTCTGCTTCAAATATTGTAAAAGGTAGCTCTGCAAAAAGAGCTGCAGCTTTCAAACTAAGTGTCGTGTTTTGAGCCTTGGTCACAGCGCTTGTCCAACATGCAGGCGCGTGTGGAGGCAATTTAACACACGTGTCAGCCCAGTCAATACCGTCATTTTGTGTCGATAGCGCCGCAGTATGTAGGGACAGCGCGACAATTAACCATTTTCTCTCATAGCGCCGGGCAAACGCAATGATATTGTTTTTGTACTTACCAGTAACATCTAATGGAATGTATGGCCCTTTTCCAAAGAGGTCTTTGTTGCTGCTTCGTAGCTGCAAGAGCAGATGCGTTAGTAGCAATTTGACTTTGCCATCTTCGCTATCCTTGAAAGCATGTACCATTGCCTGGCTGCGGTTTGTACTGTTTGCAAATTCGCCGAGCCATTTTTGTCTCTTCGTATAGTCAACCGGGCGACGGTTGTCGGGATCGACCATACTGAGATCCCAAAGTTCGCTTCCCTGGTAGGTATCAGGCGTACCGGGGCAGGTCATTTTCAATACCAGCTGAGACAACGAATTAATAACAGCATACTCCTTCACGAGGTTTAGGAACCGTTCAAAGCTGTTCCAAAAGGCGGTGTTTTTATCAAGCAGAATTGAAACAAAGCGTTTGGCGCTTTCTTCGTACTCGGTATTAGCCTCGGTCCAGGTGGAGTGTATTTTTGCTTCTCGTAGCGCTTTCACAATATATTTCTCCAGCCGTTGTTGCAACCCTGGTTCCTCATTTGTATGCAGGGGGTAAACGCCCAATAATGTTTGGTAGATAAAATACTCATCATTATCATCAGGCATACCATTGGTCTTGAATCCCGCATTCAGCGCTTTCCATTGGTTCACTGCCTGTATCCAATCATCCGCGACATCCGTTAACACATTCAGTCGTGCTCGCACATCTTCCCCACGCTTAGTGTCATGTGTTGAAGTTGCATTCAGGCATAACGGCCAGTTTCGCTGTCGCTCCATCATGGCCTTGTGAAATTCCTCGATGGTGATCCCGAAGGAGCCGGGAGAATCGCCGACTTCATTATGGCCGATGAACCTGTTGTACGTATACATCAGCGTATCTTCCACGCCTTTCGCCATCAGCGGGCCCGTAAATTGCATGCAACGTTGATAAAACCTGAGCGCCCGCTTGTTGTATTTGTTTCCTCCTTTTCCAGGATGCTCAATCAATGCATGACGAAGCAGATCTATGACATTCCTTAAATCTGGCTTTACCCGCTTTACCTGGTCCAGGATAGCTGTTATCGCCGACTGCTCATTATCTTCTAGTGGCATACAGTTACCATAGTAACGATATACCGGGCATTGAATGAGAAATTCTGCTATAGCTGACCTTAGCTTGTCGGTTGGGATGCTCGCCTGATCGGCTTCTGATAAATGAAGGTCTAGAAATAGCCCGCAGAGGTTATCGAGCTCACCACCCATATGATTGAACAATATGTACGCTTTCTTTTTACGCAGTTGTTCGTGTATGGAAACATCATAGCCAACCAACTCCTGGTAGAATCTCGTAAATGTTTCTTCCGCCAAACGATTAGTAAAAAGATTGTTGACCAGCGCCAGGAAATCGTAGCCCGTACTTCCCTGCACAGGCCAGTACGAAGGCAGGCTTTCACCCGGCTCCAGTATTTTTTCAACCACTATATAGCTGTCGTCTCCCGTTAGCTCCCGCAGGTCGGTGAGGTATTTTGATGGGTCGTGCAAGCCGTCAATGTGATCGACCCTTAGGCCATTGAACAGTTTTTGATCTGAATAATGCCTGATCTTTTCATGAAAGCCATTAAACACATCGCGGTGTTGGATATTGAGACAGATCAGACCGTTAATAGTGAAGAACCTGCGGAAGTTGATATGACTATCCGTTTCCTGCCAGTGACATAGCCGGTAGTGCTGTCTATCTGTAAGCTTTCGGAGCGCCGCAATATCGGGGTTGTCGGTTATGCCTTGTGATGACTCCTTTGAAAGCGGGAATAAGTTTCCATAGTAGTCAAAATACCAATCACTACCGTTGTTCGCCAGTTTCATCTCATTGTCAGCGATTACTTCCTCCAACGGTTTTCCGAGGAAGGGTACCATTAGCTTTTCATTGTAGTCTATGTCAAAATACGATGCATACTGTGACGACGCGCCATTCTTCAGCACATCCATTAACCATTTATTGCCCGGGTGGAAAGCCATGTGATTAGGTACAATATCCTGCAGCCAGCCTATACCATATTCGTCCAGTCTTTTGTGGATGGCCAGAAACTGTTCTTCCGTGCCGATCTCGGGGTTGATGCGAAGCGGGTTTAGCTCATCGTAGCCATGATTGCTACCGGGTACAGCTTCAAATATCGGTGAAGCATAAATTGTTTTGATGCCCAATTGATAGAGGTAGGGTATGATCGCTTCAAAGGTGGAGAAGTTGAAGTCCTTGTTGAATTGTATACGGTATGTAGATACGGGATTATACATTGTGCGAATAGATGAGGATACTTTCTGGGTGCAGTGTTAGTTCATCGCCCGATGTGATACTCGCCAGTGAGGCGGCCGGTCCGTTCCACTCTGGCGTAGCTGAGTCGAATAGTTTATGCCATTTTTTATCTGCTGCCGGCGCGACTGTCTGTTTTTTTGCCGAAAAGTTTAATATGCAGAGTAACTGTTCGCTGCCTTTATACCGGTGGATGTTCAGCACTTGCCGCTGGTTTGTAACATTTACATCAAGATCGTTTTTGTCGAGATGTGAGAGTACGTAATTGTTTTTTCGCAAGCGAATAAGCGCTTTGTAGTACTTGAACAAAACTGAATGCTTACTCACATGTAGCAGGTCCCATTGTAGTTTCGACCGGCGGAATGTCTCCTCGTCCTGCGGGTCAGGCGCTTCGCCTTGCGCATGAAAATCTTTGAACTCTGCTTTTCTCCCATTTCTTACGGTCTCTATCAAGTCAGGCTCTGTATGACTGACGAAATAAAGAAAAGGATTCGGTTCACCATATTCTTCACCCATAAAAAGCAATGGTATAAAGGGGCTTACCAATACCGCTCCGGCCATTAACTTCAGCATTTCAAAACTCACCAATTGGCTGGTGCGTTCACCCAGCATACGGTTGCCCACCTGGTCGTGGTTTTGAGAGAATACTACAAACTGGCTTGCTGGATTTTTGTCGGTCTTGTTCCCAAACGTTCTTTTGCGTTCTGTTGAATAGATGCCGTCATACACATAAGCGCTTTTGAAAGACTTGGCAAGATGAGGTAGCCCGTCAAAGTCTGCATAGTAACCGTGTTTTTTCTGCCCGGTGGCCACTCTCAACGAATGGTGAAATTCATCTATCCATTGTGCGTCCATCCGGTAACCATACCGTTCTATCGGGTCGATGAGGCGGGTGTCATTCAGATCAGATTCTACTATCAGGTAATGAGTGTGCTCTGTCAGCTTCATTAGCTGATCTGTGTATTCACGTATCTCCTTAAGAATGTGCTTGGCACCAAAGTCGCGGATGGCATGTACTGCATCCATGCGTAGTGCATCTATATGAAAGTCGCGAAACCACATCAATACATTCTCTATAAAGAAACGCCGCACCTCATCGCTCCACGCATCATCGAAGTTGATCGCATCGCCCCATGGTGTATGGTACTTATTGGTGAAATAAGGACCGAAGTTTCGCAGGTAATTGCCCTCAGGGCCCATGTGGTTATATACAACATCCAACACCACAGCCAATCCTTTTCTATGACATGCATCCACAAATTTTTGCAAACCCTTAGCCCCGCCATAGCTATCCTGTACTGCAAAGGAATATACTCCGTCATATCCCCAATTGCGCCCGCCGGGGAACTGCGCTACCGGCATTATTTCTACCGCTGTTATACCGAGCTCAACCAGGTAGTCCAGCTTTTCTTCTATCCCCTTAAAATTACCATGCGGTGAAAACGCACCTGTGTGCAGCTCATAAATGATGTAATCGGACAGGACCGGATTTTTCCATTTATTATCCGTCCAGTTGAAATGCCCGAGGTCGATAACTTCAGAGTGCCCATGAACACCTTCCGGCTGCGATAACGAGGCCGGATCGGGTAAAGCATCGTTACCATCTATGCGAAACTTATATCGATCGCCTGTTTTTAAATTCGAATGCAGTTCTTCCCAATAACCATATTCTGTTTTCTGAAGGGCAACTGCGTTACCATTTGTCAAAACCAGCTCTATCTTATCCGCCTCCGGCGCCCATACACAAACTTCAACGTCCCCTTCAGCACAAATATTTACACCTATTGTTCTTCTTTCTAAATCTATTGGCTTCATACGGGCATCGTATTCTCGTGTTTCAATACTACTACCGACCGGCTTCTCACCTTCACTACGCTGCCGGCGGTGTACTCGTTGTCATCATCAATACTACAGTCGTGTGTGTCCAGTATTTTTCTCCAGCTGTTACCGTATTTCTCCTCTGGCAACTTGTATTCTATCGAACCGTGGTGGGCGTTGAATATGACATAGAAGCTGTCATCCACAATACGCTCGCCAGTTGAATCAAGTGTGTGTATCCCCATGCCATTTAAATACACGGCCAGCGATTTTGCGTAATCATTACGCCAATGTTCCTCGTTCATCTCGCTGCCGTCGGGAAGGAACCAGGCAATGTCTTCCAGGCCGATACCACGTATCGGGTAACCCTGAAACCAGCCGCGCCTGCACAACACCGGATGTTCTTTCCGCAGCCGGATAAGTTTTTTGACAAACTCCAGCAGATCTCTATCTGCATGTTCCCAATCTATCCAAGATATTTCGTTATCCTGGCAGTAAGCATTGTTGTTACCTTGCTGTGTTCGCCCCATTTCGTCACCTGCCAACAACATAGGTACGCCTTGCGACAGCAATAACGTCGTTAGAAAATTTCGCTTTTGCTTTTCGCGGAGCTTATTCACCTTTTCATCATCAGTAGGGCCTTCTATGCTGCAGTTCCATGAACGGTTGTGCCCTTCACCATCATTATTGTCTTCACCATTCGCTTCGTTGTGCTTTTCGTTATACGATACAAGATCGGTCAATGTAAAACCATCATGGGCAGTGATAAAATTGATGCTGGCAGTAGGCGTGCGATAGTCGCCCTTATACAGGTCCGAGCTGCCGGTGAAACGCTCTGCGAACTCGCCCAACATGCTGTCAGCGCCACGCCAGTAGTCGCGTATGCAGTCGCGGTATTTTCCGTTCCATTCCGACCATCCATGGGGAAAGTTGCCTACCTGGTAACCGCCTTCTCCGATGTCCCAGGGCTCAGCGATAAGTTTCACCTGCGAGATAACAGGGTCCTGGTAGATGATGTCGAAAAAAGAACCGAGCCTGTCAACCTCATGCAGCTCGCGGGCGAGCGCTGATGCGAGATCGAAGCGGAAACCGTCCACATGCATCTCCAGTATCCAGTAGCGGAGGCTGTCCATTATCAGGCGCAGTACATTAGGCAACATGGCATTTAGTGTATTGCCAGTGCCCGTGTAGTCCATGTAAAAACGCTTGTTCTCCGTTAGGCGGTAATATGATGCGTTGTCTATACCACGGAACGAAAGGGTAGGGCCCATTTGATTGCCCTCGCCCGTGTGGTTGTATACTACATCCAGTATCACCTCTATACCTGCTTTATGCAACGCTTTAACCATGTTCTTGAATTCCACTACCTGCTCGCCTAGCATTCCGCTGGCATAGCGAACATCGGGTGCGTAGAAGCCCAGGGTATTGTATCCCCAGTAGTTGGTGAGCCGTTTTTCGCGCAGGTGCCTGTCGCTTACAAAGTGGTGAACTGGCAATAGTTCGACAGCAGTTATTCCCAGCTCCTTCAGGTAACTAATGGTAACCGGGTGGGCCAGCGCGGCAAAGGTTCCGCGTATTTCTTCAGGTATATCTGGGTGCAACCGGGTAAACCCTCTCACATGTGTTTCATATATAATGGTCTCGTGAAAGGGTATTTTTGGTGGTTTATCATCCTCCCAGTCAAAATGCGGATCGATGACCACGCATTTGGGTATGAAGGGTGCGCTGTCCTCGGCGTTAAAGCTAAGGTCTTCATCCTCATGGCCTAACTGGTAGCCGAAGAGCGAGTCGTGCCAGTCGATGGTGCCGGCTATGGCTTTGGCATTCGGGTCTATCAGCAGCTTGTTGGGGTTGAACCTGTGGCCGTTCTCCGGTTCATATGGTCCAAATACGCGGAAGCCGTAGAGCTGTCCGGGCTGCATGTCTGGCAGGTACACATGCCATATATGGCCCGACCTTTCGGTCATGCGTATTTTTACAGACTCGGCTTGGTCGAGAATACTATTGAACAGGCAGAGTTCCACACTCGTGGCGCACTGCGAATAGATGGCAAAATTGACCCCGTTTCCATCCCAGGTGGCACCAAGGGGAAAGGGATCGCCAATGAACACTTTAGTATCCATATATAAGTACGGGCAATAATCTTTTTATCCTCCGAAACAGATAATAATAATGCCAGCTGAGTTTTATATCGACCAGTTAATTTTTAAGTCTAAAATGACCGAAAAATTCTGAGAGTGTGGTATATGTATTGCAAACATATCCGATGAAGGACTATGGACAACAGCTTAAGTCACGCGCTAGTTGGTTTCGACAGTGTTCCAAACGGTTCGTAGAATACGGAAGTCACTGAATTTCAGTGTTTTTACTGTTTACTAATTTAGCGTGGTTGTAAGTTGTTTATTTTCACTGGGGTGGCGGTTCTTCGTATTATTTGTCCACTGTGTAGTTCAGTTCAATTACCCCGTTGGTAAAGCTTCGGGTAGTCGCTAGTTGTAGTTTTATTTTTTCTTTGATGTCTACAAACAATGGAATGCCTTGTCCAAGAATAATTGGATTAACAAATAGCCAGTAGCCGTCAATTAAGTTCAGTTGAATCAGTGAATGTGTTGCCGTGGGGCTACCAAAAAGCAAGATATCTTCGCCCGGCTGCTTTTTTATTTCATTTATTC